>DASSMG010000062.1:0-13328 GCA_035688995.1 Actinomycetota bacterium | reverse complement strand
CCTCGACCGGAGAGATATCCCGCAGCGTCTCGCCCAGGCCCTCATTAAGGAACCAGTCGAACGATTCCTTTTGGACCGAGATGAGATTGGGGGGCGGGAGGACTTCAGCGAGCTTGGCGAAAGTACGGCGTTCGCGCAGCGCGTTAGACACACAGCCTCCTGTATGAGATTGCGAGGGGCGGACCCGGGTTCAAGGAAGGGCCCCTAGTCCTTCCATGACCTTTTCCCCTGCCGTTACGCCCAGGGCGGTTCTTAGCCGCGCGACCAGGCGTCGGAGACGGTCGGGGGTGCTGACACAGCAATCGAACAATGTACGCCTGAAGGAAATTCCCGTCAAGCGCGCAAGAAGGGCGGAGAGGCCCCCTCGGGGGCCGCCTCCGCCGAAGGGCAGTGGACTACTTGACCTCTACCGCAGCCCCCGCGCCCTCGAGCTTCGCTTTGGCCTCGTCGGCCTGCTCCTTGTTGACCTTCTCCAGGACCGGCTTGGGGGCCGAGTCCACGAGATCCTTGGCCTCCTTGAGCCCGAGGCTCGTGAGGGCCCGGACCTCCTTGATGACCTGGATCTTCTTGTCTCCGGCGGACGTGAGGACGACGTCGAACTCGTCCTTCTCCTCCGCCGCAGCGGCACCATCGCCCGCGCCACCGCCGGCGGGGGCGGCCGCAACGGCCACGGGAGCGGCCGCGGTGACTCCGAACTTCTCCTCGAACGCCTTCACGAACTCGGATAGCTCGAGAACCGTCCAGCCGCCGATCGCTTCGAGTACGTCTTCCTGGGTCAGCGTCGCCATGGGTTACTCCTTTCCTTCTTCATCTTCTGAGGGGGACTCTTCGGTTGCTTCGGGGGTTGCGTCGGTGGCTTCGTCGGTCGCTTCCGGGGTTGCGTCGGTGGTGTCGTCGGCCGACCCTTCGGGCGCCGACTCAGGTGTGGCATCGGACTCGGCCGCCTCGGCGGCCTCTTCGGGGGCCGCGGCGGGAGCTGCCGTCTCGGCCGCGGGTGCCTCTGCCGGCGCGGCGGGAGCTTCTGCCTCTTTCTGCGTGACGACCTGCGCCAGCATGGAACCGAGGTCCCGGAGCAGCGCCGACAGCACGTTCGCCGCCTGTTGCAGCGGCGTGTTGACCATCATGACGATCTTGGCGAGCTGGACCTCTCGGGGCTCCAACCGGGCGAGGGCTCGTGCCTGGTCGGCCGTGATGACCTTGCCCTCGACCACGCCGCCCTTGATCACGAGGACCGGGTACTTGCGTGCGGCATCGTCCAGGGCCTTGGCGGCTTCGACCGCGTCGCCTTTGATGAAGGCGATGGCCGTCGGGCCCTCGAGCATGCCGACGAGCTCGTCGAGGCCGACCTCACGCACCGCGAGACGGGCGAGGGTGTTCTTGAGGACCTTGTAGTCGGTATCGGCCGCTCGAAGGGCTCCGCGCACCTCGGCGATCTCGCCGACGTGCAAACCGCGGTATTCGGTCAGCAGGGCTGCGTTCGAGGCCTCGAACCGCTCCCGGATCTCGGTCACTGTCTGGGACTTCTCTGGTCGTGGAGCCATCGTTCTCCCTGTCGGTGGAAACAAAAAACGACCGCCCAAGAAGGGACGGTCGCGCGCGGTGGCTCGAATCGTCGCCTGCGTGGGACTTGCGGGATCGCTCCCCGCCCACGGTCTTGGGCAGGGCGCATCATAGCGTCAGCCGACCTCGAAGGTTCCCCCGGCCCGCCAGTACTTCCCTTCGGAGCGCTCCAGGAACGCGTCGTCCACGAGGTAGCGCCGCAGCGAGGCGTAGTCCTCGTGGAACCTCTCGAGCATCGCGTTGACCTCGGCTTCCTCGTAGGTCCGTCCCGGCTCGAACTCCTGCGCCAGTCGGTCGAGGACGACGACGCGCTTGGAGTGGGATGCCGGGATCGACATCAGACGACCACGCTTGAAGAACCGTCGCAGGATCGCGTCCGAGCTTTCCGGTCCGGCATCGGACGCATCGCGTTCCGCGGCGGCCGCTCGAGCCTGGAGCTGAAGTTCGTCGAATCGAACCCGCCAGAAGCCCTCGTCCGCAGTGATCAGACCCGCGCTCGACAGCCGGGAGATGGATCGCTCGACCGATCGGCGATCGACGCCGGTTCGCTCGACTATGGCGTCGAGATGACCGGAGCCGAGCGCGATCGCGGCGATGACCTTGAAGCGGTCGATGTCGGCCAGTACGCCAAGGGTTGCGGCGGCCTCGGCTATCGCGGCCCCCGGATCGTGGGCCGCTTCGGTCACTCGTTCGCGGTGATCTCTTCGGCGAAGTCCTTCGACTTCTGCGGGTCGATCTTGATGCCGGGACTCATCGTGGCCGACAGCGTCACGCTCTTGACGTAGCGACCTTTCGCGGCAGCAGGTTTGGCCCGATACACCTCGTCGATCACCGCGGCGTAGTTCTGGATGAGATCTTCCTCGGTGAAGGACCGCTTGCCGAGGATCAGATGGAGGTTGCCGTTCTTGTCGGTGCGGTACTCGACTCGGCCCCCCTTCACGTCGGACACGGCTTTCCCGACGTCGTCCGTCACGCTGCCCGACTTCGGGTTCGGCATGAGGCCGCGCGGACCGAGCACACGGCCGAGCTTTCCGACCACCGGCATCATGTCCGGCGTTGCGATGACGGCGTCGAAGTCGAGCCAGCCGCCCTGGATCCGGTTGGCGAGCTCGTCGTCACCCACGACATCGGCGCCCGCGGATTCGGCCTCGCGGGCTTTCTCGCCTTTGGCGAAGACCGCGACGCGCATCTCCTTGCCGGTTCCCTTCGGGAGCGAGACGGCACCGCGAACCATCTGGTCGGACTTCCTGGGATCGACGCCGAGCCGCATGCTCAGCTCGACGGTCTCGTCGAACTTCGTCGTCGGCAACTCCTTGAGGAGCTTGATCGCCTCGCGCGGCGAATAGAAGTGATCGCGATCGACGACTTGGGTTGCGGACGAATAACGCTTGCCGTTCTTTGCCATGTCTTCCTCCTGTGGTCCGTGCGGCCCGAAGGCCTCCCACTTAACTTCTCCGCGCGTCGGCGCGCGCTGTGATCCTGGCTGAGCCAGCCGGAACGCCTACTGGACGGTGATGCCCATGCTCCTTGCCGTTCCTTCGACGATCTTCATCGCGGCGTCGATGTCGTTCGCGTTGAGGTCGGGCATCTTCGTTTCGGCGATCTCGCGAACCTTGTCGCGCGACACGGTGCCCACCTTGTTGCGGTTGGGCTCGCCCGACCCCTTGTTGATGCCGGCGGCCTGACGGAGCAGGACGGCGGCCGGAGGGGTCTTCGTGATGAACGAGAAGGAGCGGTCCTCGTAAACCGTGATCTCGACCGGCACGATCGTTCCGGTCTGCTGTTGGGTCGCCGCGTTGTACTGCTTGCAGAACTCCATGATGTTGATGCCGGCCTGACCGAGCGCAGGTCCGACCGGGGGGGCCGGAGTTGCCTGCCCCGCGGGGATCTGCAGCTTCAGGATCTGGGCGACCTTGCGGCGACCTCCGCCGCCCCCTGCTTGTCTCACACGGTCCTCCTAAGGTTCCTAGAGTTTCGCAACCTGGTCGAAGCCGAGCTCGACCGGGGTCTCTCGTCCGAAGATGTTGACGAGCACCTTGAGTTTCGACTGATCGACGTTGATCTCGGAGATCGACCCCGTGAAGTTCGCGAACGGGCCCGAGGTGACGCGAACGCTCTCCTGCTCCTCGAACTCGAGACGCGGCTTGAGCTTCTTCTGGTCGGGCTTGACCTGAAGGATCCGGTCGACCTCTTTCTCCGACAGCGGGGTCGGCTTCGCTCCGGACCCGACGAAACCGGTCACTCCCGGTGTGTTGCGCACGACGTACCAGGAGTCGTCGTCGAGGTACATGCGGCAGAGCAGGTATCCGGGGAAGACCTTCTTCTGGACGACCTGTTTCTTGCCTTGCTTGATCTCCATGACGTCTTCCATGGGGATCACGACCTCGAAGACGCGATCCTCGACGTTCATCGAAGCGATACGGGACGTGAGGTTCGCCTTCACCTTGTTCTCGTAACCGGCGTAGGTGTGGATCACGTACCAATCTCCGGGACGCTCGGTCGGCGGGACCGCCGAATCGTCGAGGTAGTCGCTCTCGTCGGCGCCCTCATCGGCGCCCTCGTCCGGCTCGGCTCCGGCCGGACCTTCGTCCTCGGTGGCCGGCGCTTCCGCCGTCGGTGCTTCCTCGGCAGGAGCTTCATCGGCGTCGTCGGTGGACTCCGCACCCGCCTCGTCGACCGCGGGGGTCGTCTCGGCGCCCTCGTCCGGCTGCGGCGCCGCTACCTCGGCTACGTCGACGCCGGTGTCCTCGGTGGAGTCGGCGGGGGCAACCTCCGTTGCGGCTTCCTGCTGCTCGAGTTCCGTATTGGTTTCCATCAGCTTTCAACTCCGAACAAGGCGAGAACTGCTTTCGTGAATACGTAGTCCATCCCGAAGATCAGCGCCGCGATCACGATCGAGCTCACGAGGACGACGACCGAATAGGAGACGACCTCCTGGCGGGTCGGCCACGCGACCTTGCGGAGCTCTGCGACGACCTCCCGGAAGAACTGCCGGGGGCTCGATCGTTCCTTCTTCTGGGACTGCGGCTTGACCTGGGGGCGAGGGGCGGACTTCTTCCGCTCCTCCTCTTTCTTCATCAGTCGCTTGTACTGGCGGTTCATTGGATCCTCGAACTCCTGTCGGTCCGATCACCCCGGCCATCCGGCCGCGCTTCGTAAGGGTCGGAACAAGGGGGAATGAGGGCTCAGATTAGCACGCTCGTGATTCCGAGCACCCTCGTCGGTGTGGGTGCGCGAAGCCTCCGGGATGTCCGGGTCGGGCGAGGACGTCCAATCGTCCCGTGGCTGCATCGGTCACGAACACGTAGGGCCACCGCAGCCGGACGTCCATCGAATAGACCGACCCCGTCGCCCCGGCCCCCTCGTTCGGCTCGAAAGGCGCCGCGGCGGAGCGCTTCACCGTCCCGTCGTCATCGAAAACGACAACTCCGGCGTGGGAGTGCGCCACGAAGAGACCTCCCCGATTCCGATCCATGCCCTCGACCCGCCAGAGATCGTCCGCGGGGAGGCCGAGCGAGTAGGTATCGACCTTCCGGACGTGGTCGAGCTTCGTCGCGTCGAGGACCTCGATCTCCGGTGGAAGTGTCTTGTCGAACCAGTACTCGGTCGCGGCCCACACGGTCCGCCTCGTCTTCGTGGCCGACACTTCGACCTCGGCCAGCCCGACGTCCGGCCATTCACCGACGATCGAAGCCGACTCGGGGGTCGAGAGGTCGTAGATCTGGAGGCCGGTCTGACCGGTCGTGACGTACATGAGGGGTTTCCCGGTCATTGGGTCGTGGCGATCTATCTCGATGCCGGCCGACGCCGGTCCCCCCACCTTCAGAGCCGGCTCCGCGTCCTGGAACACCTGTGCGAGGGCGCCGGTCGTGGGCTCGAACCGGTAGATCACCAAGCCGTCGACGGCGTCGAGCAGCACGACGTATTGCGCCGTGTCGTTCTTGTAGAACGCGACGCGGTACGCGCCTCCGCCCGGTTGATAGAACGCGAGGCTCGGGTTGGCCGGATCGGACACGTCGAGGACGTGGATGCCGTCCTGAGAGAACTGGTGCGTCTGACGCGCGTAGAACAACCACTTGCCGTCATCGGAGAACGCCAGGTCTCCATCGAAGGACTCCTGTGCCCCGTCGTCGTAACGACCGACCACCTTCAGACCGCCGAACGGATCTTTGACGTCGATCAGGGAAACGATCCCTTCGTCGCGCTGCAGGACCGCGGCGAGGCCGTGTTTGATCGCGATGCGTCCGAGGCCCCCCTCCTTCGAGACCTCACGGGAAACCATCCGATCCAGCCGGCAGTGCCGGGCGTGGTCGGCCCGCAGCTGATGCGCATCGGCATCGTGCATCGAGGGTGGGGGGCATCCGCTCACGGCTCCGGCGGGGGCGAACGCGCCCAGCGATGCCACGACGACCGCGCACGCGGTGATGAACCTCATGCTTAGAGGTTCTGAGACGACGACGTCCTTCCTGCCGCTACGCGATCAGGTTGGCGAACACGACGATCAGAACCGGGACCAGGAAGAGGCCGACGGTGAACGCCGCGAGCCGGGGCTTGCTCTTGAGGATCGTTCTCTGGATCGTGAAGATCCCCCGTCGCAGCTGCGGATAGAAGAATGCGAGAACCAGCACGCTGAGGACGCTGGTCGCCATCACCTCTGCGAGAACGATCCGGACCGCCGCGGCGGAGTGGAGGGCGAATGCCGCCAGCATCGTGTCGCCCAGCGTCGTGATGTTGGCGCCCATGATGTACGGAATGATGTCTTCGCGCTTCACGTACTTCTTCGCCACGAGCGGAACCAGCACGGTCAATGCAACCGAAACGCTCATGGTTATCAAGGCGACGAGCGACCCGAGAGCGAACATCGGCCACTTGCGGCGCAACCACTGCACGCGGCGCTCGCCGAGCGTCTCCTCGTTCAGCTCCGGCATGACTGCGTCGATCAGCTTGAAGGAAAGCAGCAGCACGCCCAGCCCGCCGAGGAAGACGATCCACGCCGGCCACGCTTCGACGCGGTCGAGGATCCCGCCGTAGACGAGGTCGATCAGATCGGCGAATTGGTTGGGGAACTGCAGGTTCATCGAATGGAACGCCGGCAGCCTCAGGATCGTGAAACCGATGAACGCGGCGGGGATGTAGATCACCGCGGTCGTCGACAGCGCCATGATCGCGGTCGACACGGGCTTCAGCCGTTCGCCCTCGCCGCCCCGCAGCGCGTAGATCACGGCCACCACCAGGACCACGAAGGCGGCTCCCAGCCGCGATCCGGTGAGCATCGTGAACCCCTCGATCTCGGTGATCGAGTGGGCGGCAACGAGCGTGAGGGCGGTCGCCGCCATCGGCGACCCCGAGAGCACGAAGAGAGCTCCGACCCAGCCCAGCCCGAGCGTGGCCCCCGCGTTGTGGACCAGGAGGCCGCCCTGATTGAGGATGTCGAGGGCCGCGGCACCGGTCTTCATCAGCTGCAACGCACCGACGAAGAAGAACAGGGCGACGAGGACCTTCACCACCCACCACACCGCGCTCACGGCGCGCGCCGCGGCCGACGGGCGTATCGCCGCGCCTGCGGGTTCGACTCGTTCCGCGCTCATCGCTCCCCTCCAGCCGTCTGGTCAGGATGGGGAGTGTTATAGCACTCTTATGCGAGTGTCAAGCGGACCTGCCTCAGGACAGCAGGTTCGCCACCTCGATGATCAGCAAGGGCACCGCGACGAGCGCCCCGGTGAAGGCGGCGAGGCGGGTCTTGCTCTTCAGGATCTGACGCTGGGTCCGGAAGACGAGCGTTCGGATCTGCGGGTACAGGAACGTCAGGGCGATGACGCTGAGGGCGAGAGTGGTGACGATCCCGGCGAGAACGATCCTGATCGCGGCGGGCGAGTCGAGCGCGAGGGCCGGGAGCAGCTTGTCTCCCAGCGTGCCGACGTTGGCGCCCATGATGTAGGGGACGATGTCCTCCCGCTTGACGCTCTTCTTCGCCACCAGCGGGACCAGGACGGTGAGGGCCACCGACACGGACATCGTGGCCATCGCCACGAGGCACCCGAGCCCGAACATCGGCCACTTGCGGCGCAACCAACCGGCCCGGCGAGATCCCAGCGAATCCTCGTTCAGCTCCGGTATCGCGGCATCGAGGAGCTTGAAAGAGCCGACGAGGATCGCAAGCCCGCCGAGGAACACGAGGACCGGCGGCCACCCGCTCACCCGGTCGACGATCCCGCCGTAAACGATGTCCAGGAGATCCGAGAAGCCGTGGGGGAACGAGATCGAGATCGAGCGGAAAGCCGGGAGCCGGAGGACGAGTAACCCGAGGAAGGTTCCCGGGACGTAGATCACCGCCGTCGTGGCGAGAGCCATGATCGCGGTCGACACCGGCTTGAAGCGTTCACCCTCTCCGCCGCGCAGGGCGTAGACGACGGCAACGACGAGCACCACGAACGCGGCCCCCAACCGCGCGCCGGCCATCATCGTGAAGCCCTGCACTTCCGAGATCGATCCGGCGGCGACGAGGGCGAGGCCCGTGGCGATCACCGGTGCACCCGACAAGACCACGAGCGCCCCCAACCAGCCGAGCCCGAAGGTCGCGCCGGCGTTCCGTACGAGCAATCCCCCGCCATTCAGGACATCGAGCGCGGCAGCCCCGGTCTTCATCAACTGGAGTGCGCCGACGAGGAAGAACAACGCGACGGCGAACTTCAGGATGCGCCACAACCTCGCCGGAACTCGAGCCGTAGCTCGCTCGACGGCGGGCGAAGCCTCGGCACCTTCGTTCATCGTTCCTCCACCTCGGCCGGTGCCGTCGGTGTCGCGGGGCATCATGGAGAAGGGAGCGGTCGACCGCCCGAACCGGCGACGACGCTCCCCGGCCTGCGCAGGGCGGGAGGGATTCGAACCCCCGACCACTGGTTTTGGAGACCAGCGCTCTGACCAAACTGAGCTACCGCCCTAACGGCGCCGAGTTTAGTCGCGGGCTCCGTCGATCAGGCTGCGGCCGTGCGCACCCGCCTGGAGCGCCACAGGGCAGCACCGGCAGCACCCACCGCGACGGCGGCGATCCCGCCCGCATACGCGCGTCGGTTCCGTGTGACGTGGGTGACCATCTTGTCGAGACGTTTCTCGGCGCGGGCGATGGCAACCAGCGAATCGCGCAGCGCTACGGGAACCGGTGCAACGATTGATCGCATCGCCGACAATCCGTCGAGCACCTGCTCGTAGTCATCGAGAGCCTGACGGCATTCGTCACAGGACGCGAGATGGCGACGAACCGAAAGATCGGCATGCCGATCGTCGGCGTACGCCGGAAGGAGCTCTTGAACCTCGGGACACCTCATCGATCTTTCTCCTCGTCGAACATCAGCTCTTTGAGACGTTTGCGCCCGCGGTGAACGCGCACCTTGGCCGCGGTTTCCGAAGTCTTCGTTTCCTTGGCTATCTCCGCGGTCGTCAGCCCGTAGACGTCCCTCAGAAGCACTGCGGTTCGATAGTGGTCGGGCAACTCGTCGAGCGCGCGGTCCAGCCGGGCCATGTCCAGACGGGCCCCCGCACTCGCTTCCACGGATGCGGTTCCCGGGATCGCACTCATCATCTCGTCGTCCATCCCCGCTTCGTGTGTCCTCTTCCGGCCTCTGCGCCGGTGTTTCGTTATCGCCGTGTTCGTAGCGACGCGGTACAACCACGTTTCGAATGCCGCGTCTCCGCGGAACCCCTTCAGGTTGCGCCACACCTTGAGATAGACGTCCTGCGTCGCCTCGGCGGCATCGTCGGGATCTCTCAAGATCCTGAGGCACAACGTGTACACCGACCCGTGGGTGGCATCGACGAGCTGAGCCCACGCCGCTTCGTCGCCACGCTTACAGCGATCGATCAGTTCGGCCGGGACCGGCTCGCGGTCACCACCGCTCGGGGAAGCATTCAGACGCCTCACGGACGTCGAGGTTACAGAGCCGGTCTCGGGCGAGGACGCGCCGCGGAGATCGGGCCTAGGAAGATTCGAAGATCGATTCGAGGCGGCTCAGGAGCTGAGCCTTGTCGAGCTCCTCCTCACGCCGCTGCCGGAGTTGCTCCTTGGTCATCGCAAGTAGTTCCTCGACCTGGCCGGTCAGCTCGTCGATGTCGAACGGCTTCGTCACGTAGGCATCGGCGCCGAGCTTGTAACCACGGACCCAGTCGGACTCGGAGGTCTTCGCCGTGAGGATCATGATCTTCATCGACTCACGGATACCCGACGACTTGATCTCCTTCAGGACGGTGTACCCGTCCATCTGGGGCATCATGATGTCGAGCAAGAGGACGTCGGGGGTGTCCTCGAGCATCATGTCGAGCGCTTGCTGCCCGTTCTGGGCCACGCTCACCTTGTGGCCCTCCTCGACCAAGATGCTGCTGACGAGGGCGCGGATCTCAGCATTGTCCTCGGCTATGAGGATCCTTGCCATGCCCCTCCCTTTCACCGCCTCACGAACAGGATAGTCGCCAAGGTATTGCATCGGTAGGTGTAACGCCCGTCTTGACCTCGTGGTTCGGGATAGATGCCGGGGTAGCCTCGATCCGGATGATTGACGCCAACCTTCCCCGCTTCTCCCAGGCCGTCCAGGCGGTGGCCCTCGCCGTCGCATTCCTGCTGGATGCCCGACTTGTCGTGGTGGCCGTGGGCGCGATCCTCGTGCTCGCGGCCCTGGGAGGACCCCGCTGGAACCTCCTCGCCTACCTCTACCGGGCCCTACCGCTGCCGCGGGGACCGAAGGAACCGGCCGGTCCACCGCGGTTCGCCCAGACGGTGGGGGCGGTGTTCCTCACGGTCGCCTCGATCACCCTGTTCGTGGCCGCCCGGGACACCGCTCCGTGGTGGGTCCTCGGGTGGGGAGCCGCTCTCCTGGTCGCCCTACTCGCCGGTCTCGCGGCGACGACCTCGTTCTGACTGGGCTGTGAGATCTACCTGCTGGTCCAGCGGGCACGGAAAAAGACCTAGAGGAGCGGTCCGTGGGTGAGCGAGCGTTCATCCTGGCGATCGCGCTCGGAGCGGGTGCTCTTTTCCTGGTCGCGTATTCGAGCTACCGGCGGCGGGCCGGTGCGGCTCTCGACCGGCTCGATGTCGACGCCTTGGGGCTCGAGTTGATGAGCGGGTGCTGCGCCTTCGTCGTCTTCACGACCCCGACCTGCCGGCCCTGCAAGGCGGTGCTCAAGGTCGTCTCGGATGCGGTCGACGCATCGCCCGCACCGACCGAGATCGTCACCGTGGATGCAGTGGACAACCACGAGCTCGCGTTGCACTGCGACGTCAGAACGGTCCCCACCACGTTCCTCATCACGGCGAGCGGCCACGTGATCGATCGATGGCGAACGGTGCCTCACCGGGCCGAAGTGGATGCCGCGCTGCAGAGGTTGTGAGGAACTAGCCGCCCGCGACGGCCGGGATGATCGAGAGACGCGCTCCCTGAGGGACCTCGGTCGACAAACCATCCAGGAAACGAACGTCCTCGTCGTTGACGTAGACGTTGACGAAGCGCCGCAACCCACCGGCCTCGTCCAAGAGTCGCTGCCGAAGTCCGGGGTGCCGTTCCTCGAGGGCCTCGATGACTTCCCCGAGACGGCCGGCCGACGTCTGAACCTCGGGCGCTCCCTCGGTGAGGCTCCGGAGCTGGGTCGGGATCTTCACGGTGACGGTCACTGCGAAACACCTCCTGTGACGATCGCTTGAGCCGCTTCGACGTCGGCGTCGATCAGCGCAGTGGGTTCTTGGGGGCCGAGCGCTTCGAGCGTCTTCAGCCCTATGCCCGTTATCAAGATCACGGTTTCGTCGTCGGGGCCGATCGCTCCTTCCCGAACGAGCGATTCCAGCGCCGAGACGGTGACGCCCCCGGCTGTTTCGGTGAAGAGCCCCTCGGTGCGAGCGAGCAATCGGATCCCCGCAACCACGTCCTCCTCGGGAACCGCGACGACCCGGCCGCCGTTCTCTCTGACCTCTTTCAACACGTAATACCCGTCGGCGGGATCCCCGATCGCGAGCGACTTCGCCACCGTGTTCGGCTTGACCGGCTGAACGTCCTCCGCGCCGGCCGCGAATGCGTTTGCCACGGGACTGCACCCCGCTGCCTGGGCACCGTGGATCGTGACGTCCGCCGAGTCGATCAGCCCGGTGCGCTGGAATTCCCGGAACCCTTTCGCAACCTTCGTCAGGAGGGAACCCGACGCGACGGGTGCCACCACGACATCGGGCGCTCTCCAACCGAGTTGTTCCGCGATCTCGAACCCGACGGTCTTCGATCCCTCCGAATAGAACGGCCTCAGGTTCACGTTCACGAAGGCCCAGTCCTCCGTCTCCGCGACCAGCTCGGCACAGAGACGGTTCACTTCGTCGTAGGAACCTCGCACCGCGAGAACCTTGCCGCCGTAGACGACGGTCCCCGCGACCTTGCCCGCCTCGAGATCGTGGGGGATGAACACGACGCTTTCCATCCCCGACGCGGCCGCGTGCGCTGCCACCGCGTTCGCCAGGTTCCCCGTTGAGGCGCAGGCGGCGACCCGGTAACCGAACGAGCGGGCGACCGAGAGAGCGACCGTTACGACCCGGTCCTTGAACGAGTGTGTCGGATTGCCGGCCTCGCTCTTCAACCAGAGCTTGCGCAGACCCAGCTCGGCTGCGAGCCGGGGGGCGGGGCGCAACTTGCCCCATCCGGCGCCGATATCGATCACGCCCTCGCTCGGTTTAGGCAGGAGCGTGCCGTAGCGCCACAACGTCTGGGGGCCCTCGGCGATCGTCTCGCGCGATACCTCCGCGGCGATGGCGTCGTAGTCGTAGAAGACCTCGAGAGGTCCGAAGCAGAGCTCGCAGACGTGCTGGGGCGCGATCGGATAATCCGATCCGCATTCCTTGCACCGCAGTCCGATGACGTATTTCACGTGGTGATTGGATAGCACATCGCGGCGCTACCCTGCTCGTGATGGAACCCCTTGACGGCGATCGCACCGCCCGATGGCTGAGCGAGAACACCCTCACGACCCACACCGATCCCGCCGAACTCGCCCGCGCCAAGGCCGCCTCGGGGCTCACGATCAGCGTTTGCCTGCCGGCACTGAACGAATCCGCCACCATCGGTGCCATCTGCGAGCTCATCCGAGGGCGCTTGATGATCGAGCACGATCTCGTGGACGAGTTGGTCGTGATCGATTCGGGTTCCACCGACGACACAGTCGAGTTGGCCCGCGCGGCGGGAGCGACCACCTATCGGGCGCAGGAGCTGGCGCTCCCGGACCGGCCCCTCATGGGGAAAGGCGACTGCCTCTGGCGGAGTCTCAGTGTGTTGCAGGGCGACGTCGTCGTGTGGCTCGACTCCGACACGAGGAACATGCACGAGGGTTTCGTGACGGATCTCGTCGCGCCACTGCTCCACCGACACGATCTCGCGATGACTAAGGCCTTCTATCACCGGCCTCTCGAGACGGACGACGGACTCGTTGCCGGTGGAGGAGCCCGGGTAACCGAACTTCTCGTACGCCCGATGCTCCAATTGTTCTGTCCGGAACTTGCCGCGTTCGTTCAACCCCTGTCGGGCGAATACGCGGCTCGACGCGAGGTGTTACTCGATCTGCCCTTCCTGACGGGATATGCCGTTGAGATCGGCCTGTTGATCGACGTGGCCGAAAGGCATGGGGTCGATCGCATCGCACAGGTCGATCTCGGAACGCGGGTGCATCGCAATCGTCCCGTCGTGGAGCTCGGCACTACCGCGTTCGAGATCCTCCTCGGGATGCTGATGCGATTCGATGCGGCGGGACTC
>DASSMG010000061.1:0-8619 GCA_035688995.1 Actinomycetota bacterium | reverse complement strand
TCGTCGAAGACCGCCACCGCCATGCGTGGCGTCGCGTCGTTGCATCCCCCCAACCCCAGGAGATAGTGGAGGCGGGAGCGATAGCTCAACTCGTCGACGACGGCATCGTGACGATCGCGGTGGGGGGCGGCGGGATCCCCGTCGTGCACGGTGAAAGAGGCGCTCTCGAGGGGGCCCCGGCCGTGGTCGACAAGGACCTCGCGTCGGCGTTGCTCGCGTCGGATCTGCACGCCGATGCCTTGCTGATCCTGACCGACGTTGATCGCATCCGTATCGGTTTCGATTCGCCCGACGAACGACCGGTCGATGCCCTTTCCGTAGAGGAAGCTCGTGGCTACCTCGAGGCGGGGGAGTTTCCGCCGGGCAGCATGGGTCCCAAGGTCGAGGCGTTGTGCCGTTTCGCGGAAACCGGTGGGGTCGCCCTTGTGACCGACGTCGAGAGCGGGCTCGCCGCTCTCGAAGGGAGGGCCGGGACTCGGATCACCTCCGGACGTTCCGTGGCCTGATTCACTAACAAGCACCGAAGGATTCGGCAGCATCGCCGGATGCAACGACACCTCGTGACGATGCTTGTTGCGCTGACTTTCCTCCCTTCGCCGGCGCGTGCCCAGACCGTCGTGCGTCTTATCCCCCCGGTCGACGGCGCGATCTCCCATGCCTTCGCTGCACCCGACTCGGAGTTCGGAGCCGGCCACCGGGGGATCGACTACGCGATCGCACCCGGAACTCGCGTGCGTGCTGCGGCCGAGGGAACGGTCACCTTCGCCGGGCCGATCCCCGGCGGCTTCGCCGTCACGATCGAACATCTCGGCGACGTCGTCACGACCTATTCGCGGCTCTCGTCCGTTGCCGTCGCCGGCGGCGACCGTGTTGCTGCGGGCGCGTGGATCGGTTCGAGTGGGAGCGCCCATCCTGGAATGGACGGCGTCCACCTCGGCGTCAAGATCGACGGCCGCTACGTCGATCCCGAAACGCTCATGACCGCGATCGATATCAGTGCCGCGGTTCACCTGGCGCCCCTCGTGTGGACGCAGATGGGTGGGCTCGAGGACCTGATCCCCGCCACTTCGGCCGGGACCGCCGAACCTTCCTGTCGCGAGGACGATGCCACCGTGACCACGTCCGGGAGCCCGAACGGCAACATCGCCGTAGAGGTCGCCGGCATCACGAGCAAGACGCGCGCGGGGTTGGACGCGACGCTCTACGAGAATGGAGCCGCTTACCTCGGCTATCCGCGTGATCGCATCTATCGGTTCTCGTACCGCGGTGCGGACGGCCCTCGGTTCCACGAGCCGTACCCGCGCTCCGATACCTACGGCGATCTCCGGGTGGCCGCGGCGCGGCTCCGCTCGCTCATGGTCGAGCTCCATCGCGCGTTTCCACGAAGCCACATCGATCTGCTCGCGCATTCGCAGGGTGGCATCGTCGCGCGCCTCTTCCTGGAGCGTTACGGGACGGAGTGGTCTCCCGCCTTGCCGCAGGTCGATCATTTCGTCACGTTCTCGACACCCCATCGGGGGGCACCTCTTGCCGGAGAGGTGGACGATCTGGCCACGCGATCTCTCTTCGGCGGCGACCTCCTGCGCGGCGCGGCGGCGTTGTCACGGCGGGGGTGGCCGGTTCCGGATCCCACCGGGGACGCGGTGGCGCAACTCGCACCCGATTCGTCCGTCATCCGCGGGCTGGATCGGGAGGACGTGACTTTCGGTACCCGGTCGCTCGCCCTCGCGATCCCGAACGACCTGGTGGTCCCCGCCGACCACGCGACGTTCTATGGGGCGACCAACAGGGTCGTCGGTTCGCGAGGGGGTCTCGTGGGCGGGCACAGCGCGATCGTGTCGTCGCCCGAGGCTCGGGCCATCGCCTACGACTTCTTGAGCGACCGGTCGATCCCGTGCGCGACGGATGCCGCTGGGGAGGGGGCCCGGCTCGGTGGCTTCGTCTCCGATATCGAGGGGGCCGTCGGTGAGATCTACGGAGCGGGCGAGCGGGCCGCCTTCCTGGGGTCCGGCGCCGCAGTGGTACCGCCACCGGTCGGTGCGGTCCTGTACGACCATCTCCTGGCCCATCGCTAGACGCGAAAGGCCCCTCCGCCGGGGGGGTTGGGTGGTGGCGGAGGGGCTGCGGTCCCGGGGGGAAAGGGCCGTCGTCTTTCTGAGACAGATTCTTAAACGCTTGATCTGCCTACTCAAGCCCGATCGGGTCAGACTTGGGCGGCGCCGGTTGTACCTCGGGTACAAAACCGGCTCTCCACGCCCCGCGGGCCTAGGATGCCGCTAGATGGTCATGAACCGCCTTCCCCTCGACGCGCCCGGGACCGAGTCCGAGTTCGACCGCATCGAGGTCCGGCGCTCGTCGCGACGGCGCAAGACGATCTCCGCCGAGGTCGTGGGCCGGGCGCTGATCGTGTCGGTGCCGGAGCGCCTGTCCCGAGCCGAAGAACAGCAATGGGTCGAGAAGATGGCCGCTCGTTTGTCGCAGGCGCGCAAGCGCGACCGACTCAACCAGGACGGCGCCCTCGTCAAGCGGGCGCGCGAGCTGGCCGACCTCTACGTCGGTGGCGTCACCTTCACGAGCATCGAGTGGGTCGCGAATCAGCGATCGCGCTGGGGCTCATGTTCGATCGCCGAGCGGGCCATCCGGATCTCGCTCGAGCTGGCGGAGTACCCCGCCTGGGTCCGCGACTACGTCATCGTTCACGAGCTGGTGCATCTCGTCGTGCCGGATCACTCGAAGCGGTTCTGGGAATTGACCAATCGCTACCCGCTGACCGAGCGCGCACGCGGCTTTCTGATCGCGAAGGGGATGGAAGAGGGCTAACGCCTCGTTTTGAGGAACCCGGGCGTCACGCCGTGATGCTCGAGGATGCCGATGGCAAGGGCCGCGCGCACTCCGAACCCTGCGGCAACGACTGGCCGGTCGACGTTTCGCACCTCATCGATCCGCGACCACAACCGTTCCACCGGGATCGCGATCGAACCATGCGGTGCCGACGCACCGGGATCGCCGACGTCGAGCACGGTCATCCCCTCGGTGACCACCTCCACCACTTCTGTCGATGCCGGAGCGGTGTGGTGCTGAGCCCACACGTTTATCCCATCCGATAGCGCTCCGACCACGTCGAATCCCTTGCCGCGTAGCGCCGCGGCAGCCGCGACCGGATCGACCGAGCCGTCGTCCAGCAGAACGAGGTGAAGGGACAGCGGCAGGCAATCCCGAGCGCGCGACGCGAAGCCGGGCCCCTTCTCGTACAGGAGATTCAGGCTGCCGGGGATGTGAACGTCCAGAAACGCGTCGGTGGCCCGCAGGTCGACGAACGCGCCGTCATGATCGCTCAGTTCGAAAGCTTCTTCGGGCGTGAGGCGACGGATGGTCGAAGTCGCAAGCATTCGGTACTTGTATCAGACGAGGCCCCTGACAATAGAGACATGTTCACGATCCTCGGTGTCCTCGCCGTCGTGGTGCCGATCGTCGAGTTGATCCTTCTCGCCGTCGTCGCGGACCACATCGGCATCCTGCCCACGCTGCTATTGCTCGTGCTTCTCACGGGGGCCGGGTTCTGGCTGCTGATCAAGGAGGGCATCTCGACGTGGCGCAGGTTGCGCGCCGCCATCAGGAACCGCGAGGCACCGTCAGAGGACCTCGGGGATGCCGTGGTCCTGTTGTGCGGCGCGGTGTTGCTGGTGACTCCGGGGTTCATGACCGATGTCGCGGCGCTGTTCTTCTTGCTCCCGAAGAGCCGGCGGGTGCTGCGTCGTGGAGCGATGCGCATCCTTCGCGGCCTCGCGGTATCGAGGCTCGGATGGGTCGGACGTGGCGGAAAGGTTGCACGCCGGGTCTACGACGCGCGTGTTACGGGAGTGCGCCGAACGGATACGTCGGAGGTTAGGAGCCCTCTTCCGATCGAGGCTCCTGCGCCACTTCCTTCTTCAGAACGTCGAGACGACGAGGGCGATTCTCCGGATACGGGATGACCGGGCCGACGCTGCCCTGCTCCGGGTAGGCGGACCGATCGAAGTCGCCGGCAGGACGTTGATACGAGTTGATCCGAACGCGCAACTCCTCGGGGTACTCACCGACGTGCGCTTCCAGTCCGAGGCCCTCGGCAACCTGGGTCGCTTCCTCGACCGAGTGATAGACCCACCGCTGCCACGCGCCGCGCCCGTCCACGAGAACGAGCTGAGCATCGTTCAACCCGATGCGAACGACCACGGCCTCGGTGCCCTCGCCGCTGCGCTCGAGGAACTGCTCCGGAGATCGCACCGGACCGGCGTCTTCCTGTCCTTCGTACGGCCACGCCCTCGACATGGCGCGGAGGTTAGCAGGCGCCGTGGTTCAGATGACGAGGCCTCCGTCGACGCACAGCACCTGACCGGTGATGTAGTTCGAGTCGTCCGTCGCCAGGAACAGGAATGCGGGTGCGATCTCGGTTTCCGGGTCTCCGTAGCGCCCGAGCGCGAACCTGGCCAGACGTCGCTTCGCGACCTCCGGGTCTTCCAGGAGAGGTTCGGTCATCGCCGTCAACGCCGTGGGTGCGACCGCGTTGACGTTGATCCCGAGGCCGCCCAGTTCCTTCGCCCACGTCTTCGTGAGTCCGACGATGCCCATCTTGGCTGCGGAGTAGTTGGACTGTCCGACCGAACCGATCAACCCCGACGCCGACGTCACGTTGATGATCTTGCGATGCGCGAGCGAGCCCGAGGACTGTTCTTCCTTCGCGAGTGGACGCCAGTGACGTACGACCTCGCGACCGCACGCCCACGTTCCTTTGAGGTGGACCGCGATGACGCTGTCGAAGTCGTCCTCCGACATGTTGTGCAACATCTTGTCGCGCAAGATCCCCGCGTTGTTGACGAGCACGTCGATGCTTCCGAAGGCCGCGAGCGCGTCGGCAACCAGGGACTCGGCCGCCGCGACGGTTCCGATGGGAGCCGTGTTGGTCGCCGCAGAACCGCCCGCCGCCTCGACCTCTTTGGCCACTTGCTCGGCCGCTGCTGCGTCGACGTCGTTCACGAGCACCTCGGCCCCCTCGGACGCGAACGCGAGCGCGACGGCACGGCCTATGCCGCGCCCTGCTCCGGTAACGATGCACGAACGATCGCTGAGTTTGCCTGCCATGGCTGGGCATCTTACGAACTAGGATGAGTCCATGGTCGATGACGAAAAGAAGACCCCGCTCACGAAGAACGCTTACGAGCGCCTCAAGGAGGAGCTGGGGTTCCTCGAAGGCGAGGACCGTCAGCGGATCATCAGCGATATCGCAACCGCGAGAGCGCACGGTGACCTCAGCGAGAACGCCGAATACCACGCGGCGAAAGAGGAGCAGGGACAGAAGGAAGCGCGCATCCGTCAGATCCGGCAGATGCTCGAAAGTGCAGAGCTCGTCGACGATCAGGTGGACGACAACATCGTTCGGCCCGGCAAGCTCGTCACGATCAGGCACCCGGGTGAGGATCCGGAGACCTACTTCCTCGGATTGCGCGAGGAGAAGGGCGGCGACTACGACGTCTTGACGCCCGACTCTCCTCTGGGGCAAGCACTCATCGGGCGTTCGGCGGGCGAGACCGTCGTGGCGAAGGTCCCCGCGGGTGACCTGAAGGTGGAACTCGTCGAGGTGAAGACGCTCTAAGCCGCGATCCCTCCGCGGAGGGCCCGCCTGATCTTGGTCAGGTCACCGGCGTCGGTAGCCGGATCTCCCTCCACGATCACGAGATCGCCGTCGGCTCCGGACTCGATCGCTCCTTTCGTTTCGAGGTCGAGCCACTCGGCCGAAGTGACGGTCGCGCTCCGGATGATGTCCATGGGAGTGAATCCGGCATCTCTCAACCCGTCGATCTCCCGCCGGTCGATCCCGGGCCGAGGGCCCGCGTTGCCGAGGTCGGTGCCGTAGACGATCCGCGCGCCCGCGGCGGCGAGGCGGGCGACGTTCTCGATCGCGATGTGCCGCGAGCGGCCGGAGAAGATCGACAAGGTGGGGACCACCGCAACGCCTTGCTCGACGATGCGATCCACGACCTCCTCCGGGATGTGGTCGGCGCTCATCAGGACGTGGGCCATCTCGTCGATACCGGCATCGAGGGCTTTGACCAGTTCGTCGAGACCGTCGATGTGTGCGGTCACCTTCCGCTTCCGCGCGTGGGCGGCTTCGACGATCGCAGCGACGAGCTCGGCGGGGAGTGTGGGACCCACGGCCGCGTTCAACGCGATCTTCACGACGGTCGCTCCGCGAGCCACGACGTCGGTCACCACGCGGCGTGCGTCGTCCACGGTGCCGATCTCGACACCGGTTCCGCGAGGAGCCCACGCCGCGCGGGTCGGATAGCCGCCCGGGGCCGTGATCATCGGGCCGGCGCAGAGAACGAGGGGGCCGGCGAAGCCCTCCTCGAGTGATGCGGCCGCCAGCGGAAAGATCTTCTCGGGAGGCCACGCGAGATCGCGAACCGTAGTGACCCCACCGCGGAGGACATCGATCGGGTCGACGAAACCGATGTGCACGTGGGCGTCGATGAATCCCGGGACGACCGTGGCGCCCGTCGCGTCGATCGTCGTGGCGTCTGCAGGGATAGCGACCCCGGTGCCGGCCGCTGCGATCCGACCATCCGACACGACCACGGTCGCGTCGCGTTCGGCCCGAAGATCTCGGCCCACGAGAACCGTTCCACCCGATATCGCAAGCGTCTTCGGCACGGGGATAAGGTTCGCCCTCCTGTAACGTTAAGGAAAGCCCTATCTAGCAGCATTCACGAACAGGACAGGTGATCGGTGGAGCCCGGCGACGTCATTTGGGAAGGCAGGATCGGCGACACGCCCTTGCGGGTCGGCGTTCCGCATGCCGCGATGATCATCGCCGAATGGGATTCGCCACGCGGTCCCCGTCACAAGGTCGCCGATTCCTTCGAGGAGTTCGAGCGCGCGGTGCTCTTCCAACTGCTGCTGGGAGCGGGGGAGACCGACGAGGCCGCGACCGCCGACGTTGCCGAGGCAGTGAAGAAGGCGCAAGCGGAACGACCCGCGCCCAAGAGCGACGCGTCGACGCAACGACGGCGTAAGAACCCGAAGGCACGTCTCCACCGCAGATCTCGTAGACCACCGAGGCGCAGGTAGGCCGTGCCGCGCGACGTCGCATTCGACGACGTTCATGCAGTCTTCGCCGCGCTTGCGAAAGGCGTTCTCGGCCCTCGCTACTCGACGGATCTCCCGCGTCGCATGTACGACACGACGCGCTTCTTCCCCTCGGAAGCCGAGCGCAGCCGCATCCTCGGAGTCTTCAAGGCGATGTCGTCGCGCGCCGGCGCGCTGGCGCTCACCGGCAAAGCCGTTCCGGTGTCGTGGCTGACGCCGGCGGAGGCGGAACGCGTCGTTGCAAAGTGGCGCGATAGCCGCCTGCCCCTGCAGCGTCAGCTTGCCGGTGCAGTCATCTCGCTCGCGTCCAACTGTCTCTACGGTTACCCGACCCCCGAATGGGATCGGTTCAACTACGCGGGGCCCCTTTCGGATCCACCGGCGGCGGGGACCGACGGACTGTCGCCGAAGACGTTCGATTCCGACACCGAGCTCGAATGCGATGTCGTGATCGTCGGTTCGGGAGCCGGAGGAGGGTGCGCGGCCGCGGTTCTCGCGGAGGCCGGGCTCGACGTCGTGGTGCTCGAGAAGGGCGGGCACTACGAGGAGAAGGACTTCCACCATCTCGAGTCTCAGGCGATGCAGGAGATGTACCTCTACGGAGGCGCCCTGCTCACGAACCGGATGACGTGCCGGATCATCGCCGGGTCCGCCATCGGGGGCGGAACGCTCGTCAATTACGCAACCGCGTGGAAGACGCCGGAGCCGGTGCTCCGCGACTGGCACCGCGTGTCGGGGATCGACGCATTCGTGAACGGTGAGATCCAGGCATCACTTGATGTCGTCGGCGAACGGGTGAACATCAACCACGACGAAACGGCTCCCGGTCGTCGGGACGCGTTGATCGAGGAGGGTTTGACCAAACTCGGTTGGCACGTCGACGTCTTCCCGAAGGCCGTCAAAGGGTGTCGCCAGGACGCAAGCTGCGGCTACTGCGGCTTCGGTTGTCGTGTCGGAGCCAAGCAAGGAACCATGAAGACATTCCTTCCCGACGCGGTCGGCGCGGGAGCTCGTCTTTACAGCGGGACCGACGTTCATCGCGTCACGATCAAGGACGGACGTGCGATCGGCGTTGAGGGCTCGGCCGGTCCATACAGGTTCAGCGTGCGGGCGCGGTCCGTAGTGGTGGCCGGTGGGTCGATCGAGACGCCCGCCCTGTTGCTTCGTTCGGGCTTGAAGGGACGCGTTGGGCACGATCTGCGTCTCCACCCCGGTACGCCCGCGTGGGCTTTCTTCGACGAAGAAGTTCGTGCGTGGGACGGAACGACGCAGACTCGCTATTCGTTCGAACTGGCCCGCGCCGACGATCACTACGGAGCGACCCTCGAGACTGTGCCGGTTCACCCCGGCGCGGCAGGTGGCGTTCTTCCCTGGCTGTCTGAGAAGGAACATCGCACCATGATGAACAAGCTCGACCGACTCGGCTTCTGTGGGGTGCTGGCTCGCGACACGACATCGGGCCGCGTGAGCATCAACAAGGACGGCTCGCCCAAGATC
>DASSMG010000060.1:0-6149 GCA_035688995.1 Actinomycetota bacterium | reverse complement strand
GTGTGACCTTCCCGCGGCTCGTCACGACCAGGATGTCGTCACACCCGGCGCGCACCGCTTCCTCCGCGACGTATTGGACCCCCGGCTTGTCGACGACCGGGATCATCTCTTTGGGTTGCGACTTGGTCGCGGGGATGAACCGCGTTCCCAACCCCGCTGCCGGGATAACCGCTCTGTGAACCGTCACGCCGTCAGCGTACGAGCTTCAGCTTCTCCGCGACTGCCACACGGTCCCGGCCCAGTTGCTTCGCCCGGTACATCGCCTGGTCGGCGGCCTCCAGGAGAGCTGGGTAATTGTCCCCGTGCACCGGATAGGAGGCGATCCCGATCGAGACCGTTAGATGGAGACCCTCGTCGTGAACGCCCCCGAACTCGTCGGCCTTGATCGCTTCCCGGATCTTCTCGGCGACGGTGACGGCTCCTTCGACGTCCGTTTCTGCGAGCAGACAGAGGAACTCCTCGCCGCCGTAACGAGCGAAGGTGTCGACGTCACGTAGTGCGGACCGGACGCGGCTCGAGAACTCGACGAGGATCTCGTCACCACGCTGATGCCCATAGGTGTCGTTCACGCGCTTGAAGTTGTCGAGGTCGAGCATCAGCACGCTGAACGGGCGTGCGAACCGCGTCGCTTGCGCCAGGACCTGCTTGAACTGCATCTGAAGGAACCGGCGGTTCCAGGTCCCCGTCAGACCGTCGGTCAGCGACAACCGCTGCGCTTCCTCGTGCAGCAGCACGTTCTCGATCGCGACGCCGCACTGCTCCGTGAGGAAGTTCACCATGTCGCGCTCCTCGTCGGAGAAGTGCTTGCGTGGGTGGTTCCGGTACAACGTGAGCACCGCGACCATCCGATCCTGCGTGTACAACGGCGCCGCCAGGGCGACGGGGAAAGCCGGCTCCGATCTCGCGAAGCGCGGGAGGCCCTGCACCGGTGACGGCGGCGGGATGACCATCGAGGTCGCTCGTTCGGCAACGAACCCGACGAGGCCCTCACCGATCTTCAGCCGCGGCAACGTGGTCACGTCGATCCCACGGGAGATCGACGGGTAGACGGCATCGCGCGTGGGCGTGAAGCTCCACAGCACCGCGGCATCGGCCTCGACCGCGTCTGCGGCGGTGTTGACCACCGATTCCAGCATCTGCTTCATGTCGTGGGTCGCGCGGAGCGTGTCGCCGACCCGCCGAACCGCGCGCTGCAGCTGGTCGCGCGAGTGCGACAGCTGACTGACGGTGTCAGCCAGGCGGCCGGTCATGTCGTTGAACGCGAGAGCGAGCTGGCCGACCTCGTCGCGCGACCGCACCGGGATGCGGTGGTCGAACTTCCCTTCCGCGATCGCCAGCGCGCCTTGCGCGAGCTCCTCGAGCGGACGGCTGATCAGCCGGGCGAGGAGATAGGCGAGGGCCGAGGTGCCCACCAGCGCGAGCCCGAGAAGGATGAGGAGAGAAGTGAGGACGCGACGCGACGACGCTGCGATCGGTGCCGAGGGCGTGGAAGCAACGATCCCGACTCCATTCTCGAGTTGCGTTGCAGACGCGCGGGCCGGTTCGCCGAGCGTTGCGTCGAAGGGACCTGAGAACGAAACCGGTATGCGCACGGAGTGACGCAACGGCGCGGTCGACGCGATCACCCGGTCGCTGGCGACCACGGACAGGTCGGTGCCCGAACGCGGCGCCGACAAGAGCAACATCCCCTCGTCCAGCCAGAAGCCCCCGAAGACGCTACCGACGGTTCCCTTGCCGGCGACGTTCACCTCGATGGTCGGAGTGCGTGCGTAGCCGGGCCCGGCCCCCGCAGGAGCTCCGACCAGGTCCTTGGTGCGCGGGGTCGCGAAGCCTTCGACGAAATTCCCGGGGCGAGACGCGGAACCGATCACGCGGTCGGCGTCGTCCAGCACGACGAGGAAGTCGACGTCGTCGGTCCCCTTCAGCTGGTGCTGCAGGTAGAGGTCGAGGCGGGGGCGACTACCGGACGCCAGGAGTTGCGGGAACCGGTCGTCGTCGACCGCGTTGCGCACCCTCCGGCCCATGTTGTCGGAGTGCTCGTTGTAGAGCTGAACGGTGGCATCGAGGGCCGGTCGCAGGGACACGACCGCGCGCTGCCCGATCTCCTCGCCGATGACTTTCTGCACGACGAAGCCGGCCGCGGCCAGCGGCAAGATGACTATAAGAACGAAGAAGAGCGTTAGCCGCTGCTGGAGAGACATCTAGCTCCCGTTCCCCCCCGGCCCTTCGATCATGTGCGCGGCCAACGCCCGCTTTGCTGAGATATCGGTATATCGGCCAACCCACTTTACTGAGCCGTTCACGTTTCCTCCAGGTTCGGGTCGGACTTTCCCGACCCGGTGAGAGAATCTTTGCCATGCCTGTCTACGAATACGCCTGCACCCGCTGCGGCGAGCGCACCGAGGCCCGCCAGTCGTTCTCGGATCCACCTCTCGAAGAGTGCCCGGTATGCGGAGGCAAACTACGAAAGCTCTACTCCCCCGTCGGGATCGTCTTCAAAGGTTCGGGCTTCTACTCGACCGACAGCAAATCGGGCAAAACCGCAACCAAGGACTCCGGCACGAAATCCGACACTTCGAGCTCGACGAAGTCCTCGGACAAGGGCTCCAGTAGCCCGAGCGCCTCGAGCGGGGACTCGAAGAAGACCTAGTCCCGTAAAAAGATCGGCGGCCCCATCACGGAGCCGCCGATCGAAAACTTCGTGGAGCCTTACTTCGTGATGACGATGGGCGTCTTGAGCGTCACCGCGGTCCCCGAATCGGCGCTCTGCAGGGTCCCGGCGAACACCTTCTTGCCGGCCTTCTTGGGGTTGACCAGGATCGGCACACCCGAGGCGCTCGTCGCGTTCACCGTGAGCGAGAAGCTGAACGGTGGGCACGTGTTGTCGTTCGCCGCGATCTCACCGAAGGCGGTGAAACCGGTCTTGGGCGAGCCGGTGATCTCGAGCGGAACGGTCGTGACACCCGAGATGTCGAGCAGCCACGCCGCGTAGACACCGGCGTCCTTCTGCTCGTCCGTGCGGTCGGTCTCCTTCAGGGTCGCCGGGATGTTCGACAGAGCGACATCGGCGTCCGCCGGGCCCCCGGGACGGCATCCGGGCCCCACGTGGATCGTGATGCTGCCGGTGCCGAGCGTGTCGTTGTTGGGGATCGCATCGTCGGCGGGAAGGGTGAAGCCCTTCGGGATCGAGAGCGTGACGTTCGCCAGCTCCTCCTCGTTGTTGTCCTGGTCGACCGTCACGGTCATCGCGGGATTGGCGCCGACCGTCTTGTCGGACAGATCGAAGGTCATCTTGGGCGAGAAATCGCCGGCCCGTGCGGTGCCGCCGAGAGACATGAGCCCGGCGAGCGCCACGACCATGGTGATCCGCAGCGTCTTCATGTTGCCTCCTTGGGGAGCTTGGATTGATGGTTGTGGTTCGGCGGCCCGGAGGCGATTCCTTCACGCCGGGGCTATGCTCCGCCGCCGTGCCCGCCCTACATGCGTTCGTCCTGGGGGTGGTGCAGGGTTTGACCGAGTTCGTCCCGGTTTCCTCCTCCGGTCACCTGGTCGTCGTCCCCGCGGCGCTCGGCTGGCCGGAGCCCGGTCTCGCGTTCGACGTCCTGCTCCACGCCGCCTCGCTCATCGCCCTGCTCATCTATTTCTCGGGCGATCTGATCGACCTCGTCCGGGGGTTCCTGTCGAAGGACCCACGGTCGCGCCGGCTACTGACCCTTCTGTTGATCGGAACGGTCCCTGCGGCGGTAGCCGGGATCGCTCTGGGCGACTACTTCGAGAGGTCGTTCAACGAGCCCCGGCCGGCGGCCGTCCAGCTCGCGATCACGGCCGTGATCCTGGTGGCGGGAGAGTTGGCCCTCGCCTACCACTCGCGGAGGGTCGCTCGGACCGGGGGACGTCTCCGCACGATCAACGACCTCGGGGCCGTCGATGCCGGCGCCATCGGTATCGCGCAAGCGATCTCGATCCTTCCCGGAATCTCGCGCTCGGGTTCGACGATCGCCGCCGGGCTCGGCCTCTCCGTCAACCGAGACGACGCAGCACGCTTCGCGTTCCTGTTGGCGATCCCGGCGCTCGCCGGCGCCGTCGTCGTGAAGGTCCCCGATCTGGGAGGGACGTCTCTCGGCCTCGCAGCAGCTCTCAGCGGATTCTTCGCGTCGCTCGTGTTCTCCTACGCCGCGATCGCCGCACTGATCCGGTACCTGAAACGAAACTCGGTCTATCCGTTCGCGGCGTACTGCGTCGTGGCCGCGGTCGTGTTCTACCTTCTCGTCGACTAAGACCTAACGTCCCGCGACGGTCATCTCGGCGATCAAGGTCGTCGCGCCGCCGAGCGAGCCACCGAAAGGAAGCCACCGTCGGTCGTCGGCAACGGCCTTGATCCCCGCGAGGATCTCGAGCATCGGTGCCGCGATCGTGACCTCCTTTACGGCCTGCGTCGGGACGCCGTTCTCGATCAGTCGCCCGCTCACCCCGACGGAGAAGTCCCCCGTGACGGGGTTGGCTCCGGAGTGCACGCCGTGGAAGTCATGGACGAGAAGAGCGCGGCCCGCCTGTTTCAGGATGTCGGATCGAGTGGACCCCGTTGATGCGAACGCGAGGTTGGTGGGCGCCGGACCGGGGGCCGACCGGTAGCCGGCGCGGGACGCGTTCCCCGTCGACGCGCGGCCTTCACGACGCGCACTTTTCAGGTCGTAGAGGAACGACGTGAGGACTCCGTCGGCGATCACCGAGGTTCGCCTGCTCGGCGTTCCCTCCGCGTCCCACGGTGACGATCCCGGAGCGCCGGGCACGCGGCCGTCGTCGATAAGGGTTACGGCTTCGTCGGCAACCCGCTCGCCCAATCGTCCGGCGAACAACGACCTTCCTTTCTGGATCGCGTCGCCCGTGATCGCGCGTCCGAGGACCCCAAGGAACTGCGCACTGGTGTAGGGATCGAGGACCACAGGCAGCCGTCCCGACTCGATCTTCGTGGCCCCCAACATCGACACCGCCCGTTCCGCCGCGCGCGACGCGACGGAGTCGGCATCGAGACCGGAGAACCCCGTCGCAAGGTCGAAGTCGAACCCGATCTCGGTGTCCTCACCGTCGGTGGCGATCGCGAGCACGTAACACCACGCGTCGGTCCGTCGATACGACCCGGCGATCCCCGTCGAAGTTGCGATCGCGATCGTCGTGTCGGAATCGGCGTAGCCGGCTTCTTCGACGGTGCGGACGCGGGGGTCGAGTTTGCGGGTCGTGGTCTCGAGCGTCACGGCGAGGTCGGCTTTGGTCTCCGGCGTCACGGTGCCGTGGGTCTCATCCACCAATCCGTCGACGTCGGCAGGGGTCTTCGTCCATGCGGGTCCGATCCCCACCGCGTCGTCGGGCGTCGCCGATGCAGTGTTCTGACGCGCCAGAGCGACGACCTCGTCGAGCCCGGAGGGCGACAGGTCGGTGGTGTACGCGAAGCCCGCTCGCCCCTCTTCGATGATGCGAACGCCGGCGCCGCGCGGCTCGGCACTCGACAACGTCTCGACCTCGCCCTGGTACGCCTTTATCTCCGTCGTGCGATCGTGGCTGAGGAAGGCCTCGATCTGTTCGTCGCCCCGACCGCGATCGGCGAGCGACACGGCGAGATCCAGAAGCTCGCTCACGCTTCGGTCCCCCCGACGGTCATGTTCGACAGCAGAACCGTCGGCATCCCGTTCGTAACGGGCGCGTGCTGTCCGTCCTTTCCGCAGACGCCCTCGCGTCGGTCGAAGTCGGATGCGACCGCCTCGATGGAACCGAGCACCTGCGGTCCGTTCCCGATCAGGTTGGCGCCGCGCAGTGGGTAGGTGATCTCTCCGTTCTCGATCATGTACGCCTCGGACATCCCGAACACGAAGTTGCCCGTCGCCGGATTGACCTCGCCGCCCGCGAACGTGCCTACGTACACACCACGTTCGACCGAGCGGACGATCTCTTCTCTGTCATCCGGGCCGGGAAGGAGATAGGTATTCGTCATACGGACGATCGGGAGATGCGCGTACGACTGCCGCCGTCCGTTGCCTGTCGGCGGCGCGCCGATCGCTTCGGCGGACCGCAGGTCGCTCATGTGGCCGACCAGAACCCCCTGGTCGAACAGCACCGTTCGTTGCGCCGGCGTCCCTTCGTCGTCGACCCCGAAC
>DASSMG010000059.1:0-4461 GCA_035688995.1 Actinomycetota bacterium | reverse complement strand
TCCCTGGGCCGACGGGCCATTCGGATCGGTGTCGACGACCACGGTGTTGTACTCGCCGGACACCGTTCGTCCCTTACCGGCATGTGCCGCCGCGGGCACCACCAGGACGAGGAGCGCCACCACACTGCAGAAAGACTTCTTGATCACTCGTACCTCCCTTTCGTCCGAGACGGTTCGCTGCGCCGTCGGTCATCCCTGCCCCCACCGGGGCGACGTTCGTGCCCACCCATCTCTAGGTACGGACCAAGTCGGTTCGGGTAACCCCTCCGACCACGCGTCCAATCACGGATAGTGGGGACCGTGAGATCGCTACGAGGGGCGCGGGGCGAGATGCTCGAGGACCGCGACTTCCGGATGCTGCTGTACGGCCAGCTGGCCGCCCAAGCGGGCGACGGGCTCGGTCAGGCGACCCTCGCCAAGGTGCTGATCCTCGACCCCCTGTCGCAGGGGACCCCGGCGCGCATCCTCGCGGTGTTCGCCGTCACTCTCCTGCCCTACTCGCTTGCCGGCCCGTTCCTCGGGGTCTTCGTCGACCGGTGGCCCCGGCGCGGCGTGATGGTCTGGACCAACGCGCTCCGCTTCGCGGTGATGTTGGCCCTGCCGGTCGTCCACGAGATCTTCCCGGGACAGTTCGCTCTCTACGCGACGGCTCTGCTGCTACTCAGCTTCGGGAGACTCTTCCTCGCCACCAAAGGCGCGGTGCTGCCGGTGTTGTTGCACGAGCACCATCTGATCGGAGGCAACTCGCTCTCGAGCGGCGTCGGGATGATCTCCACTCTCCTCGGAGGTGCGATCGGGATATTCGGCGCCGATGCCGTCGGCTTCAACGTGTCGATCTGGATCGCGGGCGCCGTCTACGGCGCGGCCGCCCTGCTCCTGATGCAGATCTCGCGGCCTCTCGATCATCGCCACGCACGGGCCGAATCGGTCTCCGCCGCGCTGGCGCGCGTCGGTGGAGAGCTCGCCGATGGATTGCGGGCGATCTGGGAACGCAGGCGTGCCCGGCTCGCGCTGATCGCGATCTTCGTCCTCCGCACGATCGGAATGTTCGTCGTCGTTGCAGCCATCCTCGTGATCAAGACGGTGTTCCCGGGACGGCTACAGGACCTCGGCCGTGTCTCCACGAGTGCACTGGCCCTCGGAGCAGCGGGGGCCGGCGCATTCATCGGCGCAACGCTCGCGCCGTTGTTCGCGCGACGGTTGGACAAAGCCGGACTCGTGATCCTCGGCTACGTGGTCTCGGCCGCGGCGATCGTCTCGCTCGGCGGCATAGTGAACATCGTGGCAGTTGTGTTCCTGACGTTCCTCGGCGGCGTCGGTGGGTTCATAACGAAGGTTGCCGTTGACGCACAGATCCAGGAAGCGCTGCCCGACGAGTTACGAGGACGAGCCTTCGCGCTCTACGACATCCTCTACAACCTTGCGAGCGTCGCGGCGGCGGGCGTCATGGTGGCCGCGACCGACATCGCACTGCGACCGCGCTTGATCGGGGCGGGACTCGCCGCCGCGCTCGCTGCGGCTCTCATCGGCAGAGCCATGAGTCGCGCGGGCATGCCCTTATCGCTCAGCTCCGAACGGGTCTCCGCGCGAGCATCATGAATTCCGGGTGTTCGAGGTCTGGAGCCCTCCGGGCGAACGACCCCGGTTCGACGGACCAGATCGATTCGGGAACCAGACCCACACCGATGGCGAGGAGCCGCAATTCCCGCGGCGTGTAGACGCCGGTCCAGAGATCGACCTCTTCCTTGGGTCCTGCTTCCGTTGCGATCGTCGAGCGTTCGTGAACGATCCCGCGATCCGCGTCGAAGGTCGCGGCGGCTCGCTGAGCCCGCATCTCGAAATAGGCGCTGAACGCGGTAAGCAGAACCTTGCCGCCGGGTTTCGTCGCTTCCATCATGCGGCGAAGCACCAACCCGTCGTCCTCGCCCATGAGGCCGAACCCGCCCTGACAGATCGAGATGACCGCATCGAACTCGTCGTCGAAAGGCATCTGCCGGACGTCGCATTCGTAAAGCGCGAGGCGGCCGCCGAGACCGCGCTCGGAGGCGGCATCGCGGGCGATCTCGAGGAACCGCTCGGACACGTCGACCCCGGTCACCGCGAGCCCGGCTTCGGCCAGGGGGATCGCGTGGCGGCCCGGCCCACAACCGACGTCGAGCACGCGCGCCCCGGCGGGCAGGCCCAGGACTTCGAGGATGAAGGCGACTTCCTGACGCGTCCCTTTCGTGAACGAGTACCTGAGGTACTCGACCCCCAGACGGTTCCCGACCGTTGCGAAATAGGGATCGCCGGGGTGCGCAGGTGCGTCACTCATCGGCGGACTTGCGCTTCTTCGGATCGGTTCGCGTGCCTCGGGGCTCGATGCCCCGCTCGCGCGCCCACGCGTCGAGACGACGGTATGCCTCGTCCACGCCGAGGATGCCTTCGTCCAAGCGCAGATCCATCAGGTACTCGCGCGCGTCCCCGACGACCGGCCCCGGAGACACTCCGAGATAAGCCATGATCTGGCCCCCGTCGAGCTCGGGACGCATCTTCTCGATCTCCTCGCGCGCCGCAAGATCTTTGATCCGGTCCTCGAGCTCGTCCATGCGAGCCGAGAGTCGCTTCGCCTTCGCGGCATTACGAGTCGTGCAATCGGCGCGCACGAGAGCGTTCAGGTCACCCAGCAGCGGGCCGGCATCCCTCACGTATCTGCGAACCGCCGCGTCGGTCCAACCGAGTCGGTAGGTGTGGAACCGGTGATGCAGTCGGATCAGGGATTCGACGGTCTCCACGACATCGTTCGGGAACCGCAACGCGCGCAACCGGTCGCGCGCCATGTCGGCGCCCACCATCTCGTGATGGTGGAACGAGACGCCGTCGGCGCCGATCTTGCGAGTTCGCGGTTTCCCGATGTCGTGAAGCAGAGCAGCGAGTCGAAGGACCAACACGGGTTCGGTCCGCTCCACCACCGCCAGCGTGTGATGAAAGACGTCCTTGTGACGATGGACCGGGTCCTGCTCGAGTTTGAGTGACCCCAATTCCGGCAGGAACAGGGCGGCGAGCCCGGTCTCTTCCAGTTGCTCCAATGCACGACCCGGGACTTGGCCCACCAGCAACTTGGACAACTCGTCGGCGATGCGCTCGGCCGAAACCGTCCCGAGCTTGTCCTTCAGGCGCGTGATCGAGTCCAGCACCTCGCCTGCGATCCCGAAGTCGAGCTGGGACGCGAACCGGAACGCTCGCAACATCCGCAGAGGATCGTCCGAGAAAGAGGCATCGGGATCGATGGGAGTCCGCAGCAACCGCTCTGCTAGGTCGTCTTTCCCCCCGAAGGGATCTATCGCCGATCGTTCGGGAAGCCTGATCGCCATCGCATTGATCGTGAAGTCCCGGCGCGACAGATCGGTTTCGATGTCGGCCTCGAAACTCACTTCGGGATGTCGCGAGTCCGGGTCGTAGCGCTCGGTGCGGAACGTGGTGATCTCCATCGGGACGCCCTCGATCTCGGCCCCGACGGTTCCGAACTTCATCCCTTGGACCCATCTCGATCGCGCGACCGGAGTGACGAGATCGAGGGTCTCCTCCGGAGTCGCATCGGTGGCGAAATCGAGATCGACGTGACGGCGACGCAACAGCATGTCGCGCACCGGACCACCGACGAGGTACAGCTCATGACCGGCGGCACGGAACCGGCCCGCGAGGGTCATCGCAGGCGATCCGTCACGCAGAAGTTCGGTCATATCGACGGCCATGGCGTGACGTTAGCCCCCTGATGCCCGCATGTGTCGCGAACGCACACCTACGCTTGTCCGCCGGATCCCGGCGCCGCTCGAAAAGGAGGCTCTATGGCCACTAGGACCGACGTGGAGATGCACCCGGGGTTGGCTGCCCACGCGCAGCGTCGTTCGGAGTCGATACAGAACCGCATCACCGACTCCATCACGGGTTTCGCCGGATCCATGTATTTCGTCTACGTGCACGTCGTCTGGTTCACGGTGTGGATCGTGTTCCGCGTCGAGCATTACCCCTACGGCTTGCTCACGATGATCGTGTCGCTCGAGGCGATCTTCCTCTCGACCTTCGTGATGATCAGTCAGAACCGGCAGGACGAGGCACGGGAGGCCTTCGCCAACCAGGAGTACGCGATGGTGCAAGCCGAAGAGCGACAGAACGAGGAGCTACTCGATCTTTCGAAGAAGATCCTCGAGCTGACCCAGGCCGTCCATCAGTTGGTCGAGCGGCGCTCCGGCTCCTAGGAGACCGGCTGTAACCCCTCTTGCTTGAGTGACAGCTCGAAGTCGTGCTGGTTCGAAGCTGCGTTCCGGGCGTCCTCGAGCGACACCAGGCCCGAGCGGTACAGGCCGAGAAGGGCCTGATCGAACGTCTGCATGCCGTAGAAGCCGGATTGCTGAACGATGTCGAGGATCTCGTGCGTGCGGTCGGGATCGAGGATCAGATCGTGGATGCGCCCGTTCATGA
>DASSMG010000058.1:0-11837 GCA_035688995.1 Actinomycetota bacterium | reverse complement strand
CTGCTAGCAGCGATATTGGTCCCTGCGGTAGCAGGTACCGCCGCTCCGAGTTCGTCGCACAGCAACAACGGCCACGGCCACCACGGACAAGGCCAGAGCCAGAACCACCCCGAGAACCATGGGAACTCGGCGTCGCACCAGCGCCACTCGAACGGGGCCGGTCACTCCACCGGTTCCAGCCACTCGAACGGGGCCGGTCACTCCAACGGTTCCAGCCACTCGAACGGGGCCGGTCACTCCAACGGTTCCAGCCACTCGAACGGGGCCGGTCACTCCGGCGACCCTGGAGTGAAGGGCGACCACGCCACGACCTCGGGGAGCAACGGCTCTCCGGGCAACAACGGACACGTGTTCATCAACGGGTCGGCCATCGAGAGCCACACCGTGCCCCACGTCGATTGCACGTTGATCCTCAACTTCATCGGTTTTGACGGTGACCAGTTGGTGGATTACAGGCTCAGTGGGTGGGCCCCCACGGGTGGCGGCACCTTCGAGAGCGGGAGCGTGACTCTCGTGGACGGCCACGGGACCGTGTCCATCGATCTGTCGGACGACTTTGCCGGCGTCCCGCCCCATCCCAAGCAGGGCTTCCACGTCAGGCTCGACGTCACCACCCATGAGCCCGGCGATCAGAAGCACAAGGTGTTCTGGGTCCACTGCATGCCGGCTCCTTTGCCCAGCGTCACCCCGACGGTCGATGAGACCGAGACACCGGCCGCCACTCCGACGGATACCCCGAGCGAAACGCCGACGGTTGGTTCCACGGAGATCCCGACCCCCAGCCCGACGGACAGCCCTTCGGTATTGGGAGAGGTGATCCATCGACCTTCGTCAAATGGAAGCGTGTTGGGCGAGACCATCCAACGCGCGGAGAACAATCTCGCGACGTTGCCCTTCACCGGGTCGGCCGTCGTTCCGTTCGTGATCTTGGCGCTGCTCGTGATCGTCGCAGGCACCGCGATCTTGGCCTTCAGGCGCCGGGCATGATCGGATAGGACTGAGGAAGGGCCGCGCAAGCGGCCCTTCTTGCGTTCGGGCGAGTCCTCCCCCTTCTAGACCCCGAGAGATCGGGGATCCGACCGTCGCGACGCGAGGTTTGGACTCTGCAGCTCGCTATGCGGGTTCCAGAGTCCAAACATCGGGTGAGCCGTGGACATGTCCGGCCGAGGCCCCGTACTGAGCGCCGCGAGGGGATCAGGCGGGGCCTTCGGTGGGCGGCTTGATCAGATCGCGAGCGATCTGGCGGGCCGAACCGGTGGCGGCTCCGATCAGCGCGATCCACGCGGCTTTCTTGCCCGCCGGGACGCGCATGTCGACCTGGGGCGGGTCTTCTTTCGTCACCAGCCGCCACAACGTGGTCACGATGTAGGTCGCCAGCTTCACGGCGATCATCCCGGCCACGATCGCACCGACGGTCTGGAAGATGCTCGGTTTCTGCGCGACCGATCCGTCCGCGGTCACTTCCTCTTTCGCCATCGATAGAACTCCTTGTTCTCGGCGGTCCTTCGAGTATCCCCCGTCCGCCCCCGCCCTACGCCTCGGTCAGCTCGCGTTCCATCCCCACGATGCGGTCGAGCTCCTCGGCCCCCTCGGCGGGGCCGATCGCGATGACCCGGTCTGCCGCCGCGAAGCGGAAGCTCGGCTTCGGTCGGTAGGTCCAGCGCCGCCCCCGTTGAACGGCGAGGACGAACATCCCGCTTTCGGTCTCTACCGACAGTTCCTTGATGGTCTTGCCGTCGGCGTCCGAGCCCGCTCCCACGATCGTCTCGTGCCCCACTTCGTCGGATTCGACGAGTGCTGCCGCGATCACGGGATGGAGGTCTTCCCCTTGTTCGACCAACCGGGTCATCTCGCGGGCCGAGTCGAAGATCATCTCGGAGGCATGCGCCAGATGTAACAAGCCGCGCAGGTCGTCGGGGTTGCGGGCTTCCTGTGCACTCCTTAGAACCCAGGACTCGAGCTCATCGTGGACCGCGTCGGAGCGCGCTTCGAGGTTGGCAACCTCCGCGGCGAGGGCCGCGTCGTTGAACAGTAGGGATGAATAGGCGAGGCCGACCGCGACATCCGCGGAGTTCTTCATCTCGATCAACAGGTCGACGGCGCGATCGAGATCGGACAACGCGAGATTGGGTGGCTCCGGTGCGGCCGGGAGGGGTGGAGCACCCATCATCTCGCGAGCAAGTGCGACTCCGTCTTCGTGACCGCGCACGAGCAACGCGTCGGACGCGGCGATCACGTAATCCGCATCCGGGTCGAAGTCCCACTCGCCGCCTCGTCTCGCCGCGATCACCCACATCCCGGTTTCGGTCGGCAATCCCACCTCGCGCAAGGACCGACCGACGACCGCGGCACCTTCACGGACCTTGATCCGCGACACGATCTCGTCGGCGTGACGTAGGTCCTGACGGAGATCGTCGAGGACGCCCAGAGACGACGAGACCACTTGCGCGATGTCGTCGGCCGCATCGGCGATCTTCTCGACGGCCGCCGCTATCCCCAGCACGCCCGCCATGTGTTCGGCGTCCTCGGGGCTCCGCGCCGCAAGGATCGTGAGCTTTCGGAGGACGCGCAGGTCTTCGAACATGCGGTCTTCGAGACGACCGACTTCTTTGGCTAGATCGACGTCCGCGAAGAAGACCGCGGCGTATGCGAGGTCGACCATGAGCTCCGACGAGTCTTTGATACTCGCCAGAAGCTCCTTGACGGTACTTCGACCTTCTCCCGAATCCACTTTTTCCTCCTGTTCAGGCTACTCCGAAGACGACCAGGGCAACTACGAAACAGATGACGCCGAGTAGGTCCATCCCGCTCGTGACCAAGGGGATCGTGTGGTTGTCGGGGTCGAGCCCGAAACGGAACGTCAGGATCGCGGCGTAGTAACCGATCACGCACGCGACGACGGTGGCGAGCATCCCACCCAGCATCACGATGCCGACGAAGCGAAGCACTCCCGGGTACCCCTCGTTGAAGATCTCCGCAACAGGCAACGTGGTGATCACGGTCAGCCCGTAGACGACGACGCCGAGCAACAGCACGACACTCCCGTCGAGGAAGGCGACCGCGTCCGGGCGCGCTCGTGCCGGGACGGCCCCCAAGTGGAGCTTCGATCCGAGACGTGCCGCAAGGATCGATCCAAGCGCACCGGTGTTCTCGAGGAAGCCGGGGATCACGAGGAGGAAGGCGCCGTAGGCAAGGAAATGCTCGAGACGCGGTTGCACCGCCGTGCCGGCGAGGATGTCCAGAACGATCGCGATGCACAGGACGGGGAAGCTCTCGCGGACGATCCGACGCGCCACGGGGAGCACGACGGTCCATCCGTGAACGACCGCCACGATCCCAACGAGGAGTCCCACCACACCCACGATCGGAGTGACGAGATGGATGCCGAGGAGATAGCTGGCCAGTAACAGACAGGGCAGAGTCACGACGTCTCCGACCGTCGTGATGAGCACCGCACCGACGGAGTCCAGATCCCATCCCCGCCGGAACGCCTGGATCGAGAGCACGACGGTGAAGACCAACACGAAGACCGACGACAGCAAGCCCCCGATCAACGCGACCACGATGAAGGCCCAGACCGAGATGGTCGTAAGCCCGAGCAACGCCGCTACCGACCGCGCGAGCACCCCCATCGCCACCGAGGTCCCGACGGTGAGGAGCGTCGCGGCGTAGACGTTCTGGGCCAGGATCCCGCGCCGGTTCGTGGTGACCTCGAACAACCCGGAGTGGATCGAGGTGCCGAGACGGGCCGACAGTCCTCCGAAGATGTTGCCTCGCATCCCGATAGAAACCGGGATCAGGATGAACAGCCCCTCGATCTGGTCGAGGCGACCGCTCATCCCCGCCAGGGTCAGGCCCGCCACGAGCGAGGTCAGAACCGAGATGAAGTTCGCCACGAAGGCCTGGCGCATCGTCGTGCGCTCGCTGGCCCAGTAGTCGAAGACCTGCCGGGCCGGGTCGCCGACCCGCCGGGCGGTCCCCCGGACGGCGCGGGCGGGCGCCCCCAGGAGCATGCCCACGAGGCGGGCGAGCCACCTCACGGGGGTCCCGCGGGAACCTTCGCGTCGTCCTCGTCGTTCTTCCATATGAGGACCATTTAATAGGGGGAACACCAAACCGCCCCGGGTCGTCTAAACGAATGACCGTCGAGACCGGTCGCCGAACCGGCCCGACACGGAGCTTTCTGAAAGGAAGGGGTTCCGATGGGTAGTGAGTACGCCATCCGGGGATCGCGGCCGCACGGCCTCCCGAGGGCGTCGCAGAAGTTCCCCGAGGGACGCGTGTGCAAGGTCGCGGGGTGCGAAACCAAGCTTTCGACCTACAACCGCCGTGACAAGTGCTGGGCCCACGCCGAGATGAAGGTGCCTCGTCTGCGTGGCCGCAAACCCGCCGCCGGCAGCGCCTGAGACCTCCTCGAGCATCACGGCGGCCGAGCGGGGTACATATATCCTGACGCCCGTTCACCAACGTCCGGAGGTCTGTTCGATGCGCCGTTTCGCGTCCCTCGCCGTCCTCGTTCTGGTCGCCTTCGCGACCGTTCCCGTCGCGGCGGCCCAGGCAAGCCCCCACCGCGTCGTCCTGGCGCAGACCGGCGGAGGGAGCGACACCGGCGACGCCGGCGCTACCAATAAAGACGCGAGCCAGCAGGGCGAATCCCAGGATCAAGCGGCCGGCAAGGGCCAGAGCGATCCCGAAGCCGAAACCGGCGGGTCGAACAGCAAGGAGACCACTGAGGAGGAGGGTCCCCCCTGGACCTATCAGATGGCGCGGATCGGTATCGCCCTGTTGATCTTCATGTTCCTCGGGCTGGGTCTCCTCTATTACAGGATGATCGCCAAGCGCCAGCGCGGTATCGCCTGATCTTCTCGTGACGAAGCTCATCGAGCCGTGGATCGCCCTTGCTACGGCGCGCCGGTTCACCGGCGACGGCGGGATCTCCGACTCCTATCTCCTGGAACGACTTCGCCGTGATCTCGACAGTGCGGTTCCGCGCGCCGAAGACCTCGTAGCCGAAGCGAGCGGGATCGCCCGTCCCGGTCCGGTTCGGTGGGAACTGATCGGACGGCAGCGGTGGGTGGAAGCGAACGTCCGAAGCATGACGACTCTGATGGGTCCCCTTGCCGACCGGGTTGCCCGTCGGCTCGACGCGGTGCCGTGGCCTGCTCGCGTCGCGCAAAGGACGGCTGTGTCGGCCGAGGTCGGGGTCCTTCTGGGGTACGTATCCCGGCGCGTGTTGGGCCAATACGACCTTCTGGTTCCCGAGGACGACGAGGGGGCCGCGTCCCTCTACTTCGTCGGCCCGAACCTCGTGGAGACCGAGCGCCGCTTCGGCTTCATCCCCGAGGAGTTCACCCTGTGGGTGGCCGTGCATGAGGTGACGCACCGCTTCCAGTTCGAGGGCGTTCCCTGGTTGCGACCGCACTTCCTCGATCTCGTCCACCGCTATCTGGGCTCGATGGACATGGACGTCAAGAGCTTGACCAAACGTCTGGGTGAGGCCGCTCGCAAACTCATGTCGCGCGCGGTGCCAGTAGAGGAACGCAATCCGATCTATCTGTTGGCCAGTGCCGAACAGCGCGCTCTCCTCGATCAGATCCAAGCGTTGATGGCGGTGGTGGAGGGGCACGGCAACTTCGTGATGGACACGGTTGGAGCTGCGGTGATCCCGTCGTTCAAACAGATGCGTCACGTGTTCCAACGACGTCGATCGCAGGCAACCTTCGTGCAGAAGGCGCTCAACCACGCGATCGGTCTCGAGATGAAGTTGCGCCAGTACGAACTGGGACAACAGTTCTGCGAATCCGTAGTGCAGCGCCAAGGACATCCGGCGTTGGCGCGTCTATGGGACAGCCCCGATCGCTTTCCGACCATGGCGGAATTGCGCACTCCCGAGTTGTGGCTCGATCGCGTCGCCGCGTAGACCTTGGCTCCTAGAGCGTTAGGAGACTCCTCGCTCGGGGGCCCCGGTTTCGATGTCGTCGAGCGCGTGCGCGCGACGATCGCTCGGAACGGGATGTTCTCGGCCGGTGATCGTGTGGTCGTCGGTTTCTCGGGAGGTCCGGACTCCACTTGCCTGCTCGACGTCCTGGCGCGACTCCAGAAGACGTTGTCGGTGGAAGTCGTGGTGGCTCACGTCGACCATCGTTTGTCGGCGGACTCGTCGGAGATCTCCGCACGTGTGTCGCGCGACGCGGCCGCGGCCGGATTTGAGGTTCACCTGGCCCGGGCGCCCGATCTCGCCGGCGCGAACCTTCATGCTCGTGCGCGTGATTTCAGGTACGAGTTCTTCGACATCGTCGCTCGCAAGGAGTCGGCCGCCCGGATCGCCACCGGCCACACTCTCGATGACCGCGTCGAGACGACCCTTGCGCGATTCATCCACGGTGCCGGTACGGACGTGCTCGCCGGTATCCGTCCCGTTCATCGGATGCTCGTGCGCCCTCTCATCGATCTAACCCGTCGGGAGACGCGCGCTTATTGCCTCGAGTGCGAGCTGCCGTTCGTAGACGATGCCGGCAATCACGATCCGCGTTTCGAGCGATCGTTCGTGCGAGACGAGCTCGTTGCCCGGATCGAGGATCGTTTCGGGGATGGTGCCCTGAGAGCGATGGCGATGTCGGTTGCGCGTCTGCGAGAAGACTCCGACGCTCTGACCGATCTCGCACGCCGGCTCTATCCGGGCCTGGCGACGGGCGAGGAGGGCTCCCTCTCGTTCCCGCGCGATGCACTCGAAGCGGTACCCCGCGCGGTGCGCCGACGGCTGCTGGAGCTCGCCATCGGGCATGTCCGTGACCGTCAGGCCGGTATCGACGAAGTGCTGGACGCGTTCGATGCGGGAGCCCCGACGGACAAGGCCGAGGCGTCCTTCGATGTTGCCGGTGGTCGCGTGAGGTTGACCCGCGATCGTGTAGAGGTCGAGGCGGGTGGTGAATAGGATGCCGCGGTGACCGACGTGACGATCCACGACGACATCGAAGAGGTCTTGATCACCAAAGAGGAGATCGAGAACAAGATCGCCGGGCTGGCCAAAGAGATCACCGACGATTACCGGGACAAGGACCTCCTCCTGATCGGCGTCCTGAAAGGCGCTTTCGTCTTCATGGGCGACCTCGCTCGCCACATCCAGCTGCCTCTCGAGTTCGATTTCATGGCGGTGTCCTCGTACGGGTCAGCAACGCGATCGTCGGGGGTCGTGCGGATCCTCAAGGATCTCGATTACGAGATCACCGACCGTCACGTGCTTCTCGTCGAGGACATCATCGATTCGGGCCTGACGATCTCTTATCTATTGCGCTACCTCGAAGCGCGCCGTCCCGCGTCGCTCGAGATCTGTTCGCTCTTCTGGAAGAAAGGAGAGCAAGCGGTGCCCTTGGACGTGAAATACCCCGGTTTCGAGATCCCGCCCGTGTTCGTCGTGGGGTACGGCCTCGATTATGCCGAGAAGTACCGAAACCTCCCCTACATCGGGGTCCTCAAGGCGTCGGCGTACGACGCCGAAGCAACGTCCTGAGGGAACAGTTTCGGGAGGCTTTTCCTTGAATACTTGTACTTAGTCACTGCTACGCTGGAGCGACCATGAATCGCATATTCAGGTCGGCGGTCTTCTATCTCTTCCTGATCATCGCCGTCGTTTGGGCTTTCAATCTCTATCGGGCTAGTTCCGACAAGCCGCAGCAGCTCACGTCCGTCAACCAGTTCGAGGACATGGTTACTGGCGGCGAGATCACGACTGCCAAGTTCCTGACCAAGGACGAGAAGGTCGTCGGGGACTGCTCGTGTACCGACAGTGACCGCTACGAAGTCAATCTCCCCACTGGGACCGTCCCCGACGAAGCCGACTTCGTGAAGAACCAGGACATCCCCGTGAGTGCCGACCCGCAGCAAGGATCGGTCATCGTCTCGGTGATATTCCAGTTCCTCCCCATCCTGATCATCGTCTTGTTCTTCTTCTTCATGATGCAGCAGATGCAGGGCGGCGGTAATCGCGTGATGAGCTTCGGCAAATCGCGTGCTCGCCTCGTGACGAAGGATCAACCGAAGATCACCTTCGCCGACGTAGCAGGACTAGACGAAGCGGTCGAAGAGTTACAGGAGATCAAGGAGTACCTCGAAGCGCCTCAGAAGTTCCAAGCGATGGGGGCCAAGATCCCCAAGGGCGTTCTCCTGTACGGGCCACCGGGGACGGGCAAGACATTGCTCGCGCGCGCCGTCGCCGGCGAAGCCGGAGTTCCCTACTTCTCGATCTCCGGTTCCGACTTCGTCGAGATGTTCGTCGGCGTCGGTGCCAGTCGCGTCCGCGACCTGTTCGAGCAGGCGAAAGCGAACGCCCCGTCGATCGTGTTCATGGACGAGATCGACGCGGTCGGACGGCATCGTGGTGCGGGTCTCGGCGGAGGACACGACGAACGCGAGCAGACGCTCAACCAGTTGCTCGTCGAGATGGACGGCTTCGACGTGAAAGCAGGCGTGATCCTGATCGCCGCGACGAACCGGCCCGACATCCTCGATCCCGCTCTGCTTCGTCCCGGTCGTTTCGATCGTCAGATCGTCGTCGACCGTCCCGACCTCAACGGACGCACCGGCATCCTCAAGGTCCACACTCGCGGCAAACCGCTCAGCAAGGAGATCGACATCGAGGTGCTTGCGCGCCGGACCCCCGGGTTCACCGGCGCAGACCTTGCCAACGTCGTCAATGAAGCGGCACTGCTGGCGGCGCGATTCAGCAAGAGCGAGATCGGCATGAACGAGCTCGAAGAGGCGATCGACCGTGTCGTCGCCGGACCGGAACGTCGCAGTCGCGTTATCTCCGAGAAAGAAAAGAAGGTCATCGCGTACCACGAGGCCGGTCATGCTCTCGTTTCGCACGCGCTACCGAACGCGGACCCGGTCCACAAGGTTTCGATCGTGTCGCGCGGCCGCGCACTCGGTTACACGCTGACGCTTCCCACTGAGGACCGCTTCCTCGTGACGCGCTCCGAACTGATCGACGAGCTCGCGATGCTTCTCGGCGGGCGCGTGGCCGAAGAACTCGTCTTCGATGAACCCACGACCGGTGCGCAAGACGACATCCAGCGCTGCACGCGGATCGCGAAGCAGATGGTCACGCAGTTCGGCATGTCCGAGCTCGGCCCCCTCGCCCTGGGCGAGAACGAGAGCCAACCGTTCCTCGGTCGCGACTTCGGTCACGTGAAGGATTACTCCGAGGTCGTGGGGGCGAAGATCGATGCCGAGGTCCGTCGCTTCGTCGAAGAAGCCCACGACGAGGCGAGAGAGATCCTCACCAAGTACCGGGACAAGCTCGATCTCATGGTCGAACGCCTGCTCGAGAAGGAATCGCTCGAGAAGGAAGAGGTCGCCGAGATCCTTGCCGAGGTCGCCAAGCAGAGCCCGGCCAACCCGCTCGAGCGCACACGGATCCGTCGCGAGCAGCGCGATCGGGCGGCCGCCGCTCAGTCGACCGACGAAGAGCCGAAACGTCGTCCGATCCCGCGCCCGAAACCGCGTCTCGGCGAGGCCTAACTCGGATACCGGACTTCCGTCGTCTGCGGGCGACGGGAGGGCCACTTCGCTCCTCCAAACCGTTTTTTAGTCGTCGCTCCGGACCCTCCCGCCGTCCTCGACAAAGGCGGGGGCTCCCGCATCCTTCGCGTTGCAGGTGGAGCTGCGGCGGCACGCCATTAGGCTCCCCGAGTGAGCGATAGCGGTGACGTGCGTGAGCTCGACTACGGGTCGCCCGGATTCGACCGGGAGCGGGCCGTCGCGGCCGTGCGCGAGATCCTGTTCGCGATCGGCGAGAACCCGGAGCGGGATGGGCTGCTAAGAACCCCCGAACGGGTGGCCGACATGTACGCCGAGATCTTTGCGGGGCTCGGTCGTCATCCGAAGGACCAACTGAACGTCGTCTTCGATGCCGAGCACGACGAGATGATCCTCATCCGCGACATCCCGCTCTATTCGATGTGCGAACACCACTTGCTTCCGTTCGTCGGGCAGGCGCACGTCGCGTACATCCCCAACGTCAAGGGCCAGATCACCGGCCTTTCAAAACTCGCACGGGTCGTCGATCTGTACTCGAAGCGCCCCCAGGTGCAGGAACGTCTCACGACGCAGATCGCGGACGCGATCGAGTCCACGCTGGATCCTCGCGGCGTACTGGTCGTCATCGAAGCCGAGCATCTGTGCATGACGATGCGTGGGATCAAGAAGCCGGGCAGCGAGACGGTGACATCGGCGGTCCGGGGTCTGTTCCGCGACAACGAAGCCACCCGCGCCGAGGCGTTCGGCTTGATCTCGCGGGGCTGACGGTGCTCCTCCGGATCCGCGACGGGCAGCTCTCGCTGGAGAGTGCGGCCGTCATGGGCGTGCTGAACGTGACGCCGGATTCCTTCTCCGACGGTGGCCTCTGGTACGACGAGGACACCGCGGTGACGCACGCGCTGGACATGGTGGAAGAGGGAGCGCAGATCATCGACGTCGGCGGCGAGTCGACGCGTCCGAACGCAGACGCCGTACCGGAGGACGAAGAGCTGCGGCGCGTTCTTCCGGTGATCAAACGGATAGCGGCTCAGACGGATGTCGCCATCTCGATCGATACGCGCAAAGAGAGCGTTGCGCGGGCCGCCCTGGATGCCGGCGCCTCGATCGTCAACGACACGCTCGGCGAAGAGGGGTCGATCGCCGCCGTCGCGGTCGAGACCGGTGCCGCCGTCGTCCTCATGCACTCTCGTGGGACTCCGAAGACCATGCGTTCGTTGAACCAGTACGGCGACGTGGTCGCGGACGTCTCTTCGTTCCTGTCAAAACGAGCAGACGAGCTCATCGCTGCGGGAGTTCCCGCCGACGCGATCGTCGTGGATCCCGGCTTCGGGTTCGCGAAAGGCCCGGACCAGAACCTCGAGTTACTCGATCGCCTCGACGAGGTTGTGGGCCTCGGTTATCCCACGCTCGTCGGAACGTCGCGCAAGTCCTTCATCGGCGCGGTTCTCGATCTCCCCGAGGAGGAGCGCTTAGAGGGAACCCTTGCAACGGTCGTATGGGCTTTGGCGCGCGGGGCGAAGATCTTCCGTGTGCACGACGTCCGTGCAACCGTTCGCGCCATACGCATGGCGGAAGCGATCGACCGACGATCGATGGGGCAGTGACGGACCGGATAAAGATCGCGGATCTCCGGGTCTTGACGAGGGTAGGTGTGCCCCCGGATGAGCGTGCGACCCCTCAGTACGTCCGGATCACGATCGAGATGGAACTCAGCCTCGCCCGCGCCGGGAGCACGGACGATGTTGCCGACACCGTCGACTACGGCGAGATAACGAGTTCCGTCGCCGGTCTCGTGGGCTCGATGGAGGTCGCCCTCCTCGAAACGATCGCAGCGAGAGTGGCAACGCAGATTGGTGGTCTCTCCGGGGTCGACCGGGTTACGGTTGAGGTCACCAAGGAAAGATCGCCAGTGCCCGAGGAAGTCGGGCCGATCAGCGTGAGGATCGAGCGACCGTGACAACTGCTTTCATCGGTATCGGCAGCAACGTCGGCGATCGCGCCGCATTCTGTCGTCGCGCGGTCGAAGCGTTGAGAGGTACCGACGGTCTCGACGTCGTCAAGGTCTCGAGTCTGTACGAGACATCCCCCATCGGCGGTCCACCCCAACGATCGTTCGTGAACCTGGCCGTCCAGGTCGACAGCGACCTGGACCCTCGCGCCTTGCTGGTGGCGTGCAAGGAGATCGAGGCCCGGCTGGGGCGCGAACCGAGCGACATCAGATGGGGGCCCCGCGTCGTCGATCTCGATGTGCTCCTGTACGACGAGGAGAAAGTCAGCGAGCCGGACCTCGAGATCCCGCA
>DASSMG010000057.1:0-7002 GCA_035688995.1 Actinomycetota bacterium | reverse complement strand
ATGAGAACCCACTCTCCCGGGCGCAAGCCACCGCGGGTGAAGAGCATCCGGTAGGCCGTGATGAACGTGACCCCCAGTGCGGCGGCCTCGGCGGTGGTGAGGTAGTCCGGGTAAGGGAAGACGTTCGTCGCCGGCACCTTGACCCGTTCCGCGAAGGTCCCGTGAAGGTGCTCGCCGAGCATCCGGAACGACCGGCATTCGGACGCTTCCCCCGCGAGACATCGTTCGCAGCGACCGCAGGAGTGGCCGGGATCGACGATCACCCGCATCCCCGGCTCGAGCCCGACGACATCGGCTCCCACCTCCTCGATCACGCCGGCGCCGTCCGCCCCCAGCACGTGAGGGAACTCGTGGTCGACGTTCAGCGTGCCCCCGATCGTCCACAGATCGAGGTGGTTCAACGCGGCCGCCTCCAGGCGAACCACGACCTCCGACGGGCCCGCCACCGGATCCGCCACTTCGGCTATCCAAACGTCGTCCATGCCGTTCGGACCCGCGAGAACGAGAGCTTTCATCTGGGCATCAGCATCGCTTTCGTATACCGCAAAACCGTCACACACCGACGCTACGGTTCATCCACCGCGCTCCCGGATCCGTGTCGGGAGGTGATCCGTGTGACGAAGAAGCAAACACGCCGCAAGGCGCCCCGCTGTCATACCTGCGGGAAGCCGATCCGCGTGCCGCAAGGATGGCCGCCGGGACCCGCCGTGCGACGCCACTACTGGGCGAAGCATCGCGAGGTGATGCAGAAAAGCACCAAGAGCGGTAGATGAGCCGCGCCGATCTGGGCGACCTCATCGTCCTGCTCCTGGCCGGCACCTTGGCCGGGCTCCGAGATCGGCTGGCGGAGGACGGCTTCGCCGACGCCGCCGATCTCGTCGCCGACATGGTCGAGATCGCCGATTGCTACCTGGCACACGCCCCGGCCTAAGCCGGGGCGGTGTTCAGGAAATCGCCGCCATTGTCGATAACTCCAGAGGGCTCAGAACGCGGCGCGCCGAAAGGAGATCCTTGAAGGTCCTACTGGTGGACGACAACGACGACGCGAGATTCCTTCTCCGAAAGCGGATCGAGGGCCGGCGAGGCTTCGAGATCGTCGGAGAGGCAGCAAGTGGGGAGCAGGCTCTCGAGATGGTCGAGGTCCTGTCGCCCGAACTTGTGATCATGGACGTCAAGATGCCGGGCATCGGCGGGGTCGAGGCCACCCGACGCATCAAGGAGATCTCCGCGACGACCGTCGTCCTCGCGTACAGCGCCTACGACGATGCCGAGGTCGTCGAGTCGATGCGAGCTGCAGGGGCCACCGGTTACGTCCTGAAGGACGCGCCGCAGTCCGAGCTCATAATGCGGTTGCAGGACAGTTCGTTAGGAAAGACCGACCCCGTCAGTCGTTGACGACTTCCAGGGACGGACGCTCCTCGACCTGACCGTCGTCGGCGAGGTCGACGACCCTCTCCAACTTGCCGCGCAAGCGATCCAGCTTCCGCGTTCCTTCTTCGTATTTCGAACGCGCGTTTCCGATGTGTTTGCCGAGGGTCTCGTACTCGACACCGAAGCGTTCGAAGTCCATCTGCAGCCGCCCGCAATAGTCGAGGATCGCTTCCGCGTTCTTCTCGATCTTGAGGCACTTCAATCCGAAGAGAACCGTCTGGAGATAGGCGTACATGTTGAGAGGTGACATCGGTACCACCCGAGACTCGATCGCCGTTTCGAACAACGACCTTCGACGATGCGCCAGTCGGAGGATCTCGCCGTAGACACCTTCGGCGGGGACGTACATGACCGCGAAGTCGAGCGTGTTCTCGTCCGGCACCACGTATCGCGATGAGATGTCCTTGATGTGTCGATCGACGTCGGACGCGAACGCGCGCTCGGCATCGACCCTCTCGATCTCGTCGGTGGCATCGCACATGCGCCGATAGTTCGAGAGCGGGAACTTCGAATCGATGCACACCAATCGTCCACCGGCCTTGACCACCGCGTCCACGATCACCCCCGACCTGAAGCGGTACTGGCACTCATAGGACGCGGGCGGAAGCACCTGACGCAGCAGTTCCTCGAGCATCGCCTCGCCGAGGCCCCCGCGGGCCTTCGGTGCCTTCAGAAGATCCTGGAGAGCGCCGAACTCCTTCGCCTGGTCGGCAACCATCGTCGTCGCGCGTCTCACATCACCGAGCGTGTCGAAGATGTTCGTTGCCAGATGAGAGCTGGCGGTCTGGTTCTCGGTCATCCGCGTGTCGATGCCTTCGAGCCTCTGACTGAGGATCGAAGTGTCGTGGCTGACCCGGGACGACAGACGCTCGACCTCATCCCGCACGCGGGTGAGTTCGGCGACGAGGGTGGGATCGAGGGTCTGTTCCGGCATCCACAGGCGGCGAGTCACCAGCGCTCCCGCGGCGATGCCGAGCCCCACGAGGATTCCGATCAATGTCGTCATGGCGCGAACGCTATGCGTGGGGTGTGACAAGTTTCCGGATTTATCCTTGTGCCGGTGACTGCGCTCCGGCGGCGGGGCCCGCTCGCCCGCCTTTCCCTCGCTCTGGTTATGACCGTCCTCGTGGGCGGCACGCCTGCGTCCGCCCAAACCGCGGCCGACTGCACGAAACCCTCTTCGGCCCCCGCCGAGCCTTTCGGGCCGACCGATATCTCCGCCGTGACCGGCAATCGCAGTCTGTCGGTGGGGCTGAATGGATCGGGAACGGTCACGGTGCTCCGGTGGCCGTCGCCCTCGTACTACGACCAGATCAAGTACGAGACCTCGGACCGATCTCAGGATCGGGACGGCGCGCTCCCCAACGAGGGTGCGTTCATGGGCATCGCGTGGCGCGCCGGCGACGGCGATCCCTGGGACTTCGCGTGGCTGCGGGATTGGACGCGATCGCAGAGGTACGGCGACGACGATGGAGACGAGATCGTCACGAAGTACGTCAAGGCTGATGTCGGGCTCCGAGTCGTGACTCACGATGTGGTTGCGTCGACGAACGACGCGTTCGTGCGCCGCGTGTCCGTGACGCGGACGTCCGCCTCACTCGCTCGCCACGTCCGCTTGATTTCGTTCGTGAACTTCAACCCCGTGTATTCGAAGCGCTCCCAATCCCCCTACGGAGATTGGTGTCGGGAGGAGAACAACGACGAGGGTGCGTCCTACGACGACACAGCCGAGGCGATCGTCGCGACCCGGTCGGGGATCGACGAGTCCACCGGTCGCCCCTCGAGCGTCGCCCTTGCGATGGGATTCAACTCGGCTCCTTCGGGTTTCGAGGTCGGCCTCGACACCTACGAGACGGGCACCGCCGGCACGAGCGCGTACGACGACGCGGCAGATGGGGAGCTCTCCGGCGTGACGGTCGCTCCCGGCCAGTCCGACGGTGCGTTGTCTACCGATCTCGACCTCAGCTCGTCGGTCGGTGGGACGGCGACCGTGATCGTGGCAGCCGGGCCTACGGCCGAGGCGGCAACCGCCACGCTCGAGCACGCCCGCGACGACGGATTCGGTCTGGTCCGCGGCGCGAAACACAGGTGGTGGGCGAATTGGCTACGAGGGGCCCGCCTTCCCCGGGGAGCCCCGGCCCCCGTAACGAGCCTCGCCAAGCGCGCCCTCGTGTCGATCCGCCAGGTGGCAGACCCGAGTGGACTGATCGTCGCGTCCATCGCGTCCCAGCCGCCCGACGCTCTCGACTGGGTGCGTCACGGCCTCTACATCAACCGCGCCCTGGAGCGCGCCGGTCACCCCGAGATGGTGGAGGCGCACGACGAGCAGTACGCCGACCTACAGGCGACGACGACGTCGCAGCCACCCGGTGGAACCGCGACGCCCTCGGGGAACTGGGCACAGAACTACTACGCCGACGGCGTGGTGGGGGGGCCGATCCCGTACGCGATCGACGAAACGGGATCCGGTATCTACACGCTCTGGGATCACTATGCCCAGACCGGGAACGGTGGCTACCTGCTCAACGTCTACGAGGCGATCCAACGCGCCGCGCAGTACCTAACCGACGTGTGCCGGGATCCTTCTGATGGCCTTCAGTGCGCCGCTCCCGAAGGCGACAGCGCGAGCCCGACACAGACGATGCGCGGTGCGGCAGCCGTATGGATGGGGCTCGACGCCGCCTCGAAGGCCGCTTTAGCCCGCGCCCGCATCGAGAAGAGCGGATCCGACGTTGCCCGCGCGAACGCGAAGAGATGGGCGGCACGGCGCGATGAGGTCGGTGACGCGATGAAACAACGGTTCTTCGATCGTGACTGCCGTTGCTATCCCGTCGCACCCGACATCGGGGGAACGATCCTGTGGCCCGGGCACCTATTCGGATATTCGTCGCGAACCGCAGCGGCGCAGGCGCGACATAACTTCCGACCGGTCGCGGCGGCCATGGACGGCCGGGCATCGGATGGGGGCGACGAATCGCAAGCGTTGCTCGGCAACTCGCTCGTGTGGGACGCCGGCCGGAACCGAAGGAAACTGCGGGCCGCGCTGAAGTGGGTTGCGCGCGTGCCCACGACCGGAGGGACCCGCCTGCTCGGAGAGGCCTGGATGCACTATCCCGACGAGCACGGACCCGTCACCACGATGGCGGGGCAACCGTTCGCTCCGGCCCTCGCGATGTTCTATCTGGCGGCCTTGAATGCGTGGGGGCCGACCGCATGGAAACCGTGATGCGCGCTACGACCGCCCCGCGGTAGAGAACCTGTCGAAAGGGTCGCCCCGAGAGGGCACGGCCTGAACGACGATCCGGTCGGCTCGAACGACGACGTAGAGGAAATGGTGCGCTGCGACGCAGCGATCGCTGAACCACTTGTCGCTACATCCGTACAGTGAGGCCCCTCCGCCACCCGTAACCACGTACCGGATCCGATGAAGCGGTTTGGTCACCGAGTAGATGTGATCGTGACCGGTGACTACGAGATCGACGCCCTTTCTCCGGAACAGGCGCGGCAGGGACGGACGGAAACCTGGGGTCGACCCGTGGCCCGTGCCCGGTGAATAGACGGGGTGGTGGAACAGGACGATCGTCCAGAGATCCCCTGCCGCCGCCGTCACCGCACGCCGGAGCCACTGCCGGTCGAGTGCGTTCGAATCGACGAAGACGAAGCGCACGCCCGAATCGCGCAGTACGTAGTTGCGCGCCTTCATGCCGAACCGCGGCTCGTTGATCTCGCCGCGGCCATCGTTCGTCACGATGTCGTGATTCCCGAGCGAGGCATGGAACCGGACGCCGTCGTCGAGCAGACACGACATCGGCCGGTAGAACTTCTCGTCGAAGTCGGCCGGCGCGCCGACGTCGTAGATGTTGTCGCCCGCCGTCATGACCAGATCGAACGGGTGGTGGCGTCGCCAGCGGCACATCCGAGCGGCAACGGCATCCTCCTCAGAGGTTCCCGATCCCCAGTCACCGATAGCGGCGAAGCGCATGAGGACGTCGCCCGGTGACGGCGACGCGGCGGGATGATGCATCCGACGGTCGATATGGAAGTCACGAACCGTGCTCGTCCCGTCCGAGGACGTCGATGCACAGGCCGCGCCGGCGATCGCGACGAGCACGAGGGCGGCGAGCTTCTTAAGCATCGACCCCGCGAACGAGTGGAACGAACCGAGCCGGCGTTATGTGGCGCTCGCGTCTCATGCCCGTCGCGGTCTTCACGAACAACTCGACGAGCTCCCCGCGCCCGGTCTTCAACGGGATCACCAGACGACCGCCTTCGACGAGCTGATCGACGAGGGCGTCCGGGATCTCGGGGGCCGCGGCGGACACGATGGTCGCGTCGAACGGGCCGCGGTCGGGGATCGGGTCCCACCCGTCTCCAAGGATGACCGTCACGTTGGTGAAACCGCCGTCCGCCAGGTTGGCCCGAGCCGCCTCGACGAGCTCCGGGTAGCGGTCGACCGAAACGACTTCCCTGGCCAGCGACGCTAGCAACGCGGTCTGGAAGCCGTATCCCGTCCCGATCTCGAGCACGCGGTCATCGGGCTCGATCGCGGCCGCGTCGATCATTCGAGCGATCAGGGACGGCTGCGACGTTGTCTGTCGGTTCGGAAGGGGCACGGGCCGGTCCTCGTACGCTTCGCCCTCGGCCCCCTCGGGAACGAAATCCTCGCGTCGGACGGATCGGAAGGCGTCGACGATCCTCGGATCGTCCACCTCGCGCTCGATGATCCGCACCAGGTCGTCGTGATCCGCCGCGGTCCACTTCATCCAGTGAGCTTCGCGCCGGTCGGGCGGTACCATTCGCGCCTCATGAGTGGATACGAGCGCCTGAGCGTCCTGGACGAGATGTTCCTTCACCTGGAGGGACCCGATACCCACATGCACGTCGGGGCCGTCCTCAAGTTCGACGGCCCCCCGCCGGACTTCCAGGATTTCCTCGAGATGGCCCGGGTGCGGCTCCAGAAGGTGCCTCGGTTCCGCCAGAAGCTGCGGACCGTCCCGTTCGGACTCGGACGGCCGGTGTGGGTCGACGACACGCACTTCAACCTCGAGTACCACATCCGCCACACCGCACTGCCGCCGCCCGGCAACGACGAGAAGCTGAAAGCCCTTGCCGCGCGGATCATGTCGCAGCGCCTCGATCGGTCGAAGCCGTTGTGGGAGATCTGGTTCGTGGAGGGACTCGCCGACGGCGGTTTCGCCCAGATATCGAAGACGCACCACGCGCTCGTCGACGGCGTTTCCGGCGCCGACCTGATGACCGTGATCCTCGACCTCACACCGGAGCCCGACAACCCCGAGCCCGAGCAGTGGATCCCGGATCCCGAGCCGACGCCCGACCAACTGGTGGCGGAAGCGTTGCGGGAGCGCATCACCTCTCCTGCCGAGTTGATCCGGAGCGCCCAGTCCGCCGCGATGGATCCACGGCGCGTACCGAATCGGATCGTCGAGGCGGCGCGCGCCCTCGGTTCATTCGTCGGAGGGACGCTCGATTTCGCACCCGAATCAACCATCAACTCTCCGATCGGCCCGCACCGTCGCTTCGAGACCGTGCTGACTCCCCTCGACGATCTGA
>DASSMG010000056.1:0-10236 GCA_035688995.1 Actinomycetota bacterium | reverse complement strand
CGGGATAACCGACGGTCGTCCGGGCACGTTGGTGAACTGCTCGATGTTGACTGATGGTCGCGCGCCGGATCGCGTCGGGACGCAATGGGAGTGTCGTCTTCGACTCGACGAGTTGCCGTTCCTGTCGCGGCTCTACCAGGTGTATTGCGAGGTCCACGGCCATGGGGGCCGCTCCAAGTTGATGAAATGGAGCCAGGTGACCGCGTTCCGGATGCTTCCGAAACCGGTCGAGGGCCCCGTCTCCCTCGTCCAGCCCGGCAAGTCCGGCGCGATCGAGCTGCCGTACGAATGGAACGTGATCGACGAAGGTTCCCCCGAGTCGTCGACTGGGCGATCGCTGCCCTGAAGAACGAGCTCCCCACCCGGTTCCACATCGGCACGCAGCGAGCCGGAAGCAGTTACATCTACAACCTGCTGAACTCGCATCCGAACGTCGCCCTGAATGCGGCTCAGGAAGTGCACTTCTACACGAGCATGTTCGAGCGGGGGGTCGAGTGGTACTGCGCCGGGTTCCCCCAAGAGGGGGTTCGGATCGACACGTCGCCGAAGTACTTCATGCTCGGCGAGATGGCGGCGCCCCGAATCCGGGAGACGCTCCCGAACCCATCCGACGCTCTGTTCGTCGTCGTGTTCCGCGATCCGGTCGACTACCTGTTCTCGCACTTCCGTTTGCAGCTACGGCAGGGCTACTTCGACCGCAACCGCGATCTCTACCCGAAGCGTTCTTCTTCGCTGGTCGAGTTCGCAACGCTGTATCCCGACTATCTCGAGCGTGCCCGTTACGCCCAGACGTTGAAACGGCAGTGGTTATCTCGATTCGCCCGCGACCAGTTCAAGGTGATCGTGTTCGAACGCTTCATCCGCAACGAGGCGGAGGCCATGCAGGAAGTCCTGGACTTCTTCGGCCTTCCACGAGCCGATCTGAGCGCGGCCACGAGCAGCCAGAACAAGACGTTGCGACATCCCGCGTTGTACGCGATCAGGGAGCGCGTGGTCAAGGTTCCCTGGTTGAAGAACGCGATCAAACGCAACCGGATCTTCAACCGTGTCTACGCCGATCACCTGACGGATCGCGACGCGTCGCTCACCGAAGAGGAGAGGTCGTCACTCGCCGCGCGTCTTTCCGACGATGTCGGTGAACTGAGAGAGCTGCTCGATGATCCGATCGATGAATGGCGTGAGTTCGGGCACTGATTATGATGCCGTTAGCCAACTCACGACCCCCGTTCTAAGGGAGTGATCCACCTGAGTCGTACCCGTGTGCTTTACATAATCAGCGAGTTTCCCCAGATCTCGCAGACGTACATCAAGACCGAGCTAGAGGCGGTGGCGAAGGACCACGACGTCGCGGTCATCGCCCGCAAGAGCCCGGACCTGAAGTACGAAACTGACATCGACTACAAGCAGATCAAGGACAAGGATCAGATCCGCGAAGCGGTCGAGGAGTACCGACCCGACGTGATCCACACCCACTACATGAACCAGCTCAAGGTCATCGGGCCGATCGCGGAGCGCCTTCAGATCCCGTTCACGGTCAGAGCACACTCCTTCGATGTGCTGAAGCCGGGTGAGAAAGGCCGCGACAACTTCAAAGAGATCGAGAAGGGACAGATGTCCAACTCGGTCAAGGTCGCCGTTGATTACGTGAACCACGAACTCTGTCTCGGGGCCTTGACGTTCCCGTTCACGCGGCCGTTCCTCGAGAAGCAAGGGATGCGGTCCGACAAACTGATCGATTGCTGGCCCGTCGTCAACGTTCCCGCATTCGAAGATCGCGGTCCCAACGGCGACGCGATCATGAATACGGGCGCTTGTATCCCCAAGAAGCAGATGGACGACTTCATCCAGCTCGCGACCAAGGTTCCCGACCGGCAGTTCAACCTGTACGCGTTGGGCTACCAGGTCGAGACGATCGCCGACGTGAACGCCGCGGCGGGGAACCCCGTTGCGATCGTGCCGCCGGTGCAACCCGACGAGATGCCGGCCGAATACAAGAAACACGAGTGGCTCGTCTACACAGGGTCTTTCGAGATGGCTACGGTCGGCTGGCCCATGGCGATCGCCGAGGCGCAGGCGTCGGGATGCGGTGTCTGCATGCCGAACATCCGGGACGACGTGCGGGAGTACGTCGGCGAAGGCGCGGGTTTCGTCTACGACTCGGTCGACGAGGTTGCGAAGATCGTCTCCCAGCCGGTCCCCGACGACGTACGCGAGGCCGGGTTCGAACAAGCCAAGAAGTCGGACATCAACCGGCACAAGCATCTTCTGACCGATCTCTGGCAGAAGGTCGCGGTTCCGGCGGGTTAGCCGTGTCTCTCAACGTCCTCGTCACCGGTGGTGGCGGTTTCATCGGCTCTGCGGTCGCGCGCGGCGCGCTCGCTCGCGGGTGGAAGGTGCGCGTGCTCGACAATTTCCTTACCGGTTTCGAGGACAACGTCCCGGACGAAGCCGACCTCTATCGAGGCGATCTGCGCGAGCCCAAGGATGTTGCGGCCGCCTGCGAAGGCATCGATATCGTCCTTCACCAGGCCGCGGTGCGAAGCGTCCCGAAATCGGTCGACGACCCCATCCTGACCAACGAGTGCAACGTCACGGGCACCTTGAATCTGTTGGTCGCGGCGAAGGCCGCCGGGGTGAAGAGACTCGTCTACGCGTCGAGTTCGAGCGTCTACGGCGACTCGAACGACGAGGTGAACCGCGAGGACGCTCGGCAGGATCCGCGGTCGCCGTACGCGGTCAGCAAGCTGGCTGGCGAGTGTTACTGCCGCGCGTGGACCTCTCTAGTCGGTCTCTCGACGGTGTCGCTCCGGTACTTCAACGTGTTCGGCCCCGGACAACGCCCCGAATCCAAGTACTCGGCGGTGTTCCCCGGGTTCGTTTCGGCCCTGATGAAGGGCGAGGCGCCCGAGTTGCACTGGGACGGCGAGCAGACTCGGGACTTCACCTATATCGACGACGTGGTCGCCGCGAACCTCGCGGCGGCGGAGGCCGGTGAAGAGGCCGACGGCGAGGTCGTGAACATCGCATCCGGGAGTCCCAAGTCCGTGAACGAGACCCTCAAGGCCGTCTCGGATGCGGTCGGGACTTGGATCGAGCCTCGCCGGCTCCCCAAGAGAGCAGGCGACGTCCGTAGGACCCATGCCGACATCTCGCGAGCGAAAGAGCTCCTTGGTTGGACGCCGCAGGCGGGGTGGGAGGAGGCGGTGAGAGCCACGGTGGCGTGGTTCTCGGAGCGCCAATAGCGTCGCCCTGATGAGAGTTGCGTTACTGACGGGGATCTTTCCGCCCGACGTCGGGGGCCCCGCCACCCACGCGTCGGACCTTGCGGCCGCATTCGAAGCCGCGGGCCACCGCGTCCATGTTGTCGCAGCAACCGATAAACCGGACCTCGTATCGACCGCCGACGTCACGCGGTTCCCCCGGCGATGGAGCTGGCCGCGCCGCCAAGCGGCCATCGCGCTGTGGCTACGGCGTCATCGTCGGGACTACGACGTCGTCTATGCAACCGGCCTTCACCTCGCCGCCACCTTGGGTGGGCGACTGGCGCGGCGGCCGGTGGTGGTCAAGATCGTGGGCGACCCTGCGTGGGAGCGTGGACGCCGTCTGGAACTGACGGGGTCCGACTTCGAGGGTTTCCAAGAGGAATCATCGCGGTCACCGCGCCTGCGCTTGATGCAGAAGACCCGCGATTGGACGGTCGGGAGCGCCGCGGCCGTTGTCGTTCCGAGTGAATATCTGAAAGGGATCGTCTCCGGGTGGGCCGATCGAGAGATCAGGGTGATCCATAACGGAGTCGTCCTTCCGCCCGAGCTGCGCGCCGCGCCGGAGGCCCCGGGAGAGGAACGAGTCGCCCTCTACGTCGGACGCCTCGTGCCGCACAAGCGCATCGACATCCTGATCGAAGCGATCGCCGCGGCCCCGGGGTTCCGCCTCCAGATAGTCGGCGAGGGGCCCGATCTCGATCGTCTCGAGACATGCGTCGCGGATCAGGACGTCGAGGATCGCGTCGAGTTCCTCGGTGCGCTCGATCACGACGAGGTCATGAAGCGGATGCTCGGAGCGGACGTGCTCGTGTCGGCGAGTGCCTACGAGGGCCTGCCGCACGTCGCGATAGAGGCGATGGCCTGCGGCCTTCCGGTCATCACGACGCCGGTCGGGGGCATGGTCGAAGTAGTCGTAGACGGCGACAACGGCCGCCTCATCCACGACGCGACTCCTCAGAGCTTCGCCACCGCGCTCCGCGAACTGATCGAGGCTCCCGAACGCCTCGTCGCACTTCGCAACGGCGCCGCCGCCCGTTCCACAGATTGGCGGTTCGAGGCCACGGCTTCGAAGGTCGAGGAGCTTCTGCAACTCGTTCTCGGCACGACGAAACCTCGGGCGGTCTTCCTCGCGAAGACGTCGTTGCCGCGTCCGCTGCGTCCGGATCAGGTCGACAAGATCGCGATCCTGAGGCGTCATCTCGACCCGGTTCTGATCGGTGTCGGTCCGCCCCGAAGAGGGTGGGAAGAAGGCGCCCACGTGGTGGTATCGAGACCTCTGCGTCCCGCGGCCCTGGGCGGGGTCCTTTTCTATCTGCGTGCACCGTGGACGGCACTTCGTTATTCGAGGGGGTATCGCAGCGCGATCGTGTGCCAGAGCCCTCTCGAGGGGGCCGGAGCCATCATCGCGACGCGCCTGCGACGTCGTCGGCACCGTCCGGCCGTGATCGTCGAGGTTCACGGCGACTGGAGAACCGCAGGACGGCTCTACGGGCACCCGTCTCGAAAGCTGGTGGCACCCGTAGCGGATGCGGTATCGGCGTGGGCGGTGCGCCGTGCCGACCTCGTGAGGGTGATCGGCGACTACACGCAGAACCTCGTGAACGAGATCGGCTACGGCGGTCCCGTCATCCGGTACACGGCGTTCTCCGATTTCTCGACCTTCATGCGGCCCGTGGTGGACCCCCCGGACTCACCGCGCGTCGCCTTCGTCGGGGTCCTCGAGCCCTACAAGGGGATAGATGTCCTCATCGAGGCATGGGCCGAGGTGGTACGACGGATCCCGGGGGCGAGACTCACGGTGGTGGGCGACGGTCCGATGCGACCCCGCTTGGAGAAGCGGATCGGCGAACTGGGCATCTCAGAGTCGGTCGATCTCCGGGGGCGCATCCCACGGGCCGAGATCGCCGATGTGTTCGACTCGGCCGCGGCTGCGGTACTTCCTTCGCGATCCGAAGGGCTCGGTCTCGTCGTCCTCGAAGCCATGGCTCGCGCCCGTCCCGTGGTCGCTTCGAACGTGGGAGGGATACCCGAGATGGTCGAACACGAGCGGACCGGCTTATTGGTGCCCCCACACGACGAGAAGGGTCTGGCGGCGGCACTGATCCGGACCCTCGAAGATCCCACCCGCGCGCGCGAGATGGGGGCTTTGGCCCGCGACGCCGTTACGACGCGCGACCCCGCTCGAGATTTCGCCGAGGGCGTACGCGCGATGGCGACGTGGATCGGATCGCGGTGAGCGGCACGGAGCGCGACCTCCTCGTGTTCAACCTCGCCACCGACGATGACGACCCCATCCTCGGATTCGCAGCCGTATGGGTACGAGCGCTCGCAGCGCGGTGCCAGCGCGTCGACGTGATCACGATGCGCGCCGGACGCTTCGAGTCTCCTGCGAACGTGCGGCTCTTCTCGGTCGGAAAGGAGCGAGGCTACGGCGAGGCGCGTCGGGGTCTCGAGTTCTACAGGATCCTCGGCCGGTTAGTTCGCGAGACGCGGTACTCGGCCTGCTTCGCTCACATGATGCCGTTGTTCGCGTTGATGGCATCACCGGTCTTGAAGACCCGCAGGATCCCGATCACTCTCTGGTACGCGCACGGATCGACGTCGCGGAGACTGTGGGCCACGGAGAAAGTGGTCGACCGGGTGGTGACCTCCACCGAGCACGGGTTCCGACTTCCGAGCAAGAAACTGGTCGTCGTCGGACAAGGGATCGCAACCGACGTGATGACTCCCGGCGCCGAGGAGAGAGGAGACTCGCCTCCCGTGATCGCGAGTATGGGGAGAGTGTCTCCGGTCAAGCGCATCGACATCTTCCTCGACGCGATCGCGGAACTGGCTGCTTCGCATCCCGACGTCGTCGCTCGGGTGGTCGGACCGGTCGCCGATCCAGAACACCAAGCAACGCTCGAGGATCGTGCTCGTCGTCTGGGCATCGACGACCGTGTGACGTGGGTGGGTGCGGTGCCCCCGGCGAACATGGTGGATGAATACCGCCGCAGCGATGTCGTAGTGAACGTGAGTGAAACCGGGAGCTTGGACAAGACCGCGCTCGAGGCGATGTCGTGTGGCGTTCCCGTCGTTACCTCCAGTTCTGCCGTTGCCTCCGTTGTGGGGGCCATAGACCGGTCACTCGTCGTCGAGCCCACGCCGGCCTCGGTTGCCGGCGCGTGCGGTCACGTTCTGGATCTGCCGGCACTCGAGCGCAGGGAGCTCGGCCGGCGTCTGCGCGCGACCGTCGAAGAACGACACGGTCTCGACGGCCTCATCTCGACGCTCATGGATCGGGGCATCGCGTGGCGCAACTGAGCGAGGTGCGACGGGTCGCGTACGTCGCGCCCAACCGGTTTCCGACGGAGAAGGCTCACGGGTACCAGATCATGAAGATGTGCGACGCCATGTCTCGCATCGGCATCGAAGTGACGCTGTTCCACCCGAAGCGACGACAGAACGACGACGCCCTCGGCCGCACCAACGCCTTCGACTATTACGGGATCGATCGTTCGTTCGGGATGGAGGAGTTGCCGAACGTCGACGTCCTCCGCATCGAGCGCTTCGTTCCCAGTGCCGTGATGCCCGGCCTGGTCACCGTCCAGTCGCTCTTGTGGGCGCGCTATGCGGTGGGCCGGGCGGCTAAGAGTGCCCCGGACCTCTACTACACGCGAGACCCCGCGGTCGCTCACTGGACGACGCGTCGCGGTCTACCGACGTTGTTCGAGATCCACGGCATCCCCGAGCGCGTCCGGAAGCGCTGGGTGGTGGCCGCCCTCCGACGTCCCCGACTCGAGCGCACTGCCGTGCTGACAACGGCTCTCGAAAGGATGGTGGTGGATCTCGGCGCGCCGCCTTCGCGAGTCGTCGTGGCACCCGACGGCGTCGACGCCGCGCGCTTCCGGAACCTGCCCGATCGATCGCAGGCCAGGGCGCACCTTTCCCTTCCCGACGACCGACCCATCGTGGGTTACGTCGGTCGCTTCCAAACGATGGGGATGGAGAAGGGGATCACGGATCTGATCGGCGCCGCGGCACGGATCGAGGGAGCGCTGCGGCCCCGAGTGCTTTGTGTCGGAGGGCCGCTCGACGGGGTCCCCGGGTACGAACGCTACGCGTCCAACGTCGGTCTGTCGCGCGACGACGTCGTGTTCCACGATCGGGTGCCTCCGAGTGAAGTGCCGCTGTGGATCCGTGCCTGCGACGTCGTGACGATCCCCTGGCCTGCCACGAACTTCTCCATGTATTTCACGTCACCCATGAAGCTCTTCGAGTACATGGCGGCGGGGGCCGCGATCGTTGCCAGCGATCTCCCCGCCCTGCGCGATGTCCTGCGGCACGAAGAAAACGCGCTGCTGACGCCGCCCGACGACGTCGACGGCCTTGCCCGGACGCTGCAGCGACTCCTGAGCGACTATGACCTTCGGCTGAGGATCGCAACGAGGGCGCAGCAGGAGTCGGCGGGATACGAGTGGACGTCCCGGGCGGCTCGCATCTTCGACCGTGGCGTCGCGGCCTAGCCCTCTAGCATTCGCCCGACATGCAAGCCTCTCGACTCATCTATCTATCCAACGTTCGCTTCCCCTCACCTCGGGCACACGGTCATGCGATCGTCCGGATGTGTGCCGCCCTGGCGGAGTGCGGTCTCGGCGTTGAGTTGTGGCATCCCGGGGACGCGACGCCGGAGTCGATCTTCGACTTCTACGGGCTTCCCCGGACCTTCGAGATCCGCGAGGTTGCGAACCTCGGGCTCCACGGTGCGGCGAAGGTGCTCCCGGGTCCTCTCGCGACCGGCTTGGCTTACACCCGGGGTCTCATGCGGTCGCGGATCGCAGTCCGAGCGGCCACTCGTGCGGGGGCCGATGTCTACTGGTCGCGCGATCCGAACAACATCTACTGGTTGACGCGCTACGACGCGCCGTGCGTGTTCGAGGCTCACGCCGAGACGAAGAAAGGCAGGGCGGCATTGGTCACGCGCGCGGCGCGGCGGGATTGCTTCTTGCATGCGATAACGGTGACTTCGCACCTGCGCGAGCAGCTGGTCGAGATCGGCGTCCCGCCGGAAAAGGTGAGCGTGGTCCCCAATGCGGTGGACGTGGATGCCTACCGGGACCTCCCCGATCGCGATGGATGTCGTGCCCGTCTCGGACTCCCCACCGATCGGTCGATCGTCGGATACGTGGGCCGCTTCACCACGACCGAGGGTGAGAAAGGATTGACCACACTCGTCGCGGCGGCGGGTCGCCTGCGAGCGCAGAACGGGGCACGCCCCTTGCTAGTCGCCGTCGGGGGCCCCGTTACGGCGATCCCCAACTACCTCCAGCACGCAAGGAACCTCGGCGTCGACCACGAGAACCTCAGGTTCTTCGATCACGTGCCGGCCCCGGAGGTGCCGCTGTGGGTCCGGGCGTGCGACGTCGTGACCGTCCCGTCGCCCGACACCCACTACACCGCTCGGGTCTCGTCTCCTCTCAAGGTGTTCGAGTATCTGGCCGCCGGTGCCGCGATCGTCGCGAGCGACCTTCCCGCCATACGTGAGACGTTGACCGACGGAGAGGACGCTCTTCTCGTCCCTCCGGAAGATCCCGATGCGCTGGCGGACGCGATCTCCCGGTTACTCGATTCACCGGAAGATGCGGAGCGGCTCAGACGTAACGCGCTTGCACTCTCTGCGGACTATTCGTGGCGTTCGCGAGCCGAACGAGGGCTCGATGCAGCCGGGATCCGAGTGCAGCGGAGCCCGTCCTCGTGAAGGTCCTGCACGTCTCGAAGGTCACCGGGATCGGTGGCTCCGAACGTCATCTGCTCGAGCTCCTCCCCGCGCTGGCCGAGCGCGGTGTGGACGTCACGATGTGCGTCCTGGCGGGAGGTGACTCCGATCGTTTCACGCACGCTCTGTCCGCGACCGGGACGCCGACCGCATCGATCGAAGCGGGCCCCGACGCGAACCCTTTGTTGATCGCGAAGCTGCGGCGCGTGCTGCGTGACGTCGCCCCGGCGATCGTGCATACGCACCTCGTGCACGCGGACCTGTACGGGGGCCTGGCAGCAGCAACAACGAGGATCCCCAGGATCAGGTCGGTTCACGCCGCACACCCCAGCGTCGGGCGTCAACCTAGTCTCGCGTTGCACCGGCTCGCCGCACGCCGGACCGCGCGCACGATCGTCATCTCGCATCACGTCGAACGCTTCGTCGAACGGCTCCGGCTGGCCGACCCAATGGGCGTGCGGGTCATCCACTACGGGATCCGAACGGATGGATGGGTCCTTCCGTCCGACGAACGCGAGGCCGCCCGGCGCGAACTGGGTTGCGCGCCTGAAGACGTCGTCGCGGGCATCGCATCGCGCCTCTTCCCGCACAAGGGACACGATTTCGCCATCGAAGGCTTCGCCCGCGCCGTCCGAAGCGAACCCTCTCTGAAACTCTTGATCGCGGGCGACGGCCCACTCCGTCGGGAGCTGGAAGCGATGGTGCCGGCGGACCTCACCCACCGGATCCACTTCGTGGGGTTCGTCGAAGACATACGTAGGTTCATGAACGCGTCGGACCTGCTGCTCTTTCCGACGATGCCGGGGTTCGGCGAGGGGTTCGGGCTCGCGGCACTCGAGGGGATGGCAGCGCGTCGTTGCGTCGTGGCCACCGACCTCGATTCCCTACCCGAGATCGTCGTCGACGGCGTGACGGGAGCCCTCGTTCCGCCCGGCGATGTCGCTCGACTTGCGGCCGCTCTGATCGAGCTCGGTCGGGACCCGGGGAAGCGCGAACTGCTGGGGGAGGCTGCCTACGCGCGGGCGCGGGAGGAGTTCGGGTTCGACAAGATGGTGGATTCGACCGTCCGCGTGTACGAGGAGATGGCGTGAGCGGGCGCGACCGGGCGGTCCTGAGGATCATCACGAGGATGAACGTCGGTGGGCCGGCGCGACACGTCATCCTGCTGAATCGTCACCTGTCCGAGCGCGGGTACCCATCCACGCTCCTGTTCGGGTC
>DASSMG010000055.1:0-11173 GCA_035688995.1 Actinomycetota bacterium | reverse complement strand
CGGGCGACGAGCGCGTCGGGGAGGGTCGCGGCGAACCCGGACAGAGCGTGGGTGTAGACGAACGACACCCTCGCCGAGAACGACCTCGACCAGTCACGTGAGACACCCGCCGGGTCGACGCCGGGGCGGGTGACGACGATGAAGGAGGACACGCCGCTCGACTCAGGCGGGGCGCCGAGCGCGGACGCGGCCGGAAGAGCCAGCGAGAGCACCAGTGCGCCCGCCACGAGGGCGCGACGCGGAAGCGGGGTCATGGGGAAGACGACGTCTAGCTAATCGACTAGCGCCACTTCTTCCCTTGACCCGATGTGTGAGTGCTCGTGGTCCTGGCGTGGGCGATCTCGGGGGCCGCAGATGCCCCGAGGATGAGGAATACGCCCAGACACGCCAGCAAGCGCCTGGTGCGGCTCGAGCGCGATTGGTTCACTTTTGCCCTCCCTTCTTGAATCACCATCTTGCTTGTGTCGGTGTCTTCCAGGAATAGCCTGGAGGGAGGGTTTGCGACATAACCCGGTCCGGCACATGTGCCTAGCCCGCGGCGACCAAAGGTGCGCCCCCGGGACCGGCTACCCAGCGGTGGCGGGAGGGGCTAGAGGCGGGGTTTGACGATGAAGAAGCCCTGCCCCATGCCCGACAGCAGCACGTTGCCGGAGGGCAGGAACGGGTAGACGCCCCAGGTTCCGTCGTACTGGGCCGCGTCGGTCTCGGGCACGACGTCGAAATAGCCGACCTCTTTGATCTTCGCCTGGTCGACCTTGGAGAGATCGAGGACCCTGAGCCCGGCGGTGTAGCTCGCCTGGAAGTCGAGATCCCCGACGATGTAGTTGTTGTGGTCGATCGAAGGATTGCCGGCTACGTACTTGCCGAGGTACTTCGGCTTCTCGAGGTCGCTCACGTCGAAGATGTAGGTGGTCGAGTTGTAGTGGTACGTCTCCTCGTCGATCTCGTCCGAGACGAGGATGTGGTTGCCGTCCTTCGTGAGCCACGCCTGGTGCGTGTAGGTGGCGTTCTTGTAGGTCACCCGGGATAGCTGCTCCGGCATGGCCGGGTTGTCGAGGTCGTAGGTCGTGATCGTGTCCTCGTTGGCGTTGAAGCAGACCTCGTGACCCCGGTGCTCCTTGTCGTCACCCTTGTAGATCCGGCAATGGGAGTCGTGGGTGTAACCGTCGTCCTGGATCGCCCCGATCGGGATCGGCGTCAGCGGATTGCTGACGTCGACGATCTGGGAGCCTCCCGATAGGTAGGACCCGTTGAGGAAGGCGTGGCCGGTGGCCGGGTCGATGTCGATCGTGTGCGTGGAGGCCGACACCGGATAGACGAGATCGGGGGTCCAGGTCTGGGCGTCCTGGGCGGCGCGCAAGCGGGTCAGGTCGAAGATCTGCATGCCGCACGGGGACAGGTCGCAGACCACGAACGCGTGGTCCTTGTAGACCTCGACGTCCTGCCACACGAGCGACTTTTCCGGCTTGATGAGGGTTCCGAGGTAGATCGGGTGGGTCGGCGACGTCACGTCGATGAACTTGAGGCCCTGCGAGGACCCCATCAGCGCGTACTCGTTATGTGTCTTGGGATCGACCCAGCCCGACATGTCGCTCGCTTCTCCCCCGCCGAGCTCGGCGATCGGGACGAAGGCCTGGAGATCGACGTTGCGGCACGGGAAGAACCCGGCGCGCCCATGGACGCATCGCTTGTTGCTCTGCCCGCTCGCCGGCACCGCCGACGCCTGCGGAAGCGCCATCAGGCCCGCAAGGGCGACGGCCGCGAGGATGCCCACCTTCGTTCGCATGGCGTAAAGGTTCGGCGGCTCGACGGAGGCTCCTCCCTCGGGAGACGGCTCTTCGCTGCCGGGGGCGAGGGTTCTGCCGATCCTGGGTAGAAGGAACCCGAAGGGAACGCACTTTCCGAGCCACTCAGGGGGGACCATGGCCATCGTCGACACCGCCACGGGCAAGATCGAGGGTCTCGAGCACGACGACCACTTCGAGTTCCGCGGGGTCCCCTACTCCGCGCCGCCCGTCGGTCCGCGTCGGCTGCGGCCGCCCGAGGCCGTGGAACCGTGGGACGGCACTCGCTCGGCAACCGAGTACGGCCCGATCGCCCACCAGATGATCAGCCCGATCGAGCAGTTCCAGGGTCTCGACGTCTCCCAGGCATCCGAGGACTGCCTCTATCTGAACGTGTGGACCCCGGGGCTCGACGGCAACCGGCCGGTGATGGTCTGGATCCACGGCGGTGCCTTCATCGGCGGGGCGGGATCGGCACCGTGGTACTCGGGGGCCGGGTTCGCTCGGGCCGGGACCGTCTTCGTCAGCTTGAACTACCGGCTCGGAGCCCTCGGCTTCCTGCACCTCGACGACATCGGTGACGGGTACACGGGGGCCGGGAACCTCGGGATCCTCGATCAGGTCGCGGCGCTCCGGTGGGTGCGGGACAACATCGCCGCCTTCGGAGGCGATCCCGACAACGTCACGGTGTTCGGCGAGTCGGCCGGCGCCATGAGCATCGGAACGCTGCTCGGCATGCCCGAGGCGAAAGGTCTGTTCCGCAACGCGATCCTCCAGAGCGGGGCGACCGCCCACGTTCACGATCCGGACGCGGCGACCTTGATCGCCCGCGAGACGATCGACGCGCTGGGAGTGGACGACCTCACCGAGCTCGAGGGCCTCCCGGCCGAAGAGTTCGTCCGGGCCCAGTCACAGGTGCTCGCGAAGCACTGGGGCAAGGGATTCGACCTTCCGTTCCAGCCGGTAGCCGACGGCACCACGATCCCGCAGCAACCTCTCGATGCGATCCGCGCAGGGTCGTCCGACGGAGTGCGGGTGATCGCCGGCACGACGGCCGACGAGATGAAGCTGTTCGCGATGATCGACCAGACCTACTCGACGATGGATCACGACGGTCTCCTCGCGCGAGCCACGGAGCTCTTCGGCTCGGACGAACTGGCTCACGAAGTGATCGGCCTCTACACCGAGGATGCGACCGGACCCGGTGATGTGTGGGCCCGTATCCAGACCGATCGCGTGTTCAGGATCCCGGCCGTTCGACTTGCCGAGGCCCGTGGCGACGACGCGGAGACGTACATGTACCGCTTCGACTTCGCGACTCCGATCGCGGGTGGAGCACTCGGGTCGTGTCACGCGCTCGACGTGCCGTTCGTGTTCCAGTCGCTCGACCGTCCCGGCGTGAGCGCGTTCGTGGGTGACGTCGACGACGGGATGCGCGCTCTCGCGGCCACGATGAGCGAGGCGTGGCGTCGCTTCGCGGCGGGTGACTCGCCGGTCGTCTCCGGCATGCCGGAGTGGCCGCTCTACACCTCGGAGGAACGAGCCGTGATGATCCTCGGACGCGATGTCCATCTCGAGCACGACCCGATGGGCGAGCATCGCGCCGCCTGGGACGGCATCCGCTAACCGTTCTTTTCTAGTTGGCCTACACCAGATGTAGGCATGTTTAGAAAGAACGAGGGTCACATGAAGGTGGTCGAGCGGCTCCAGCCCCACGGCTTCATCTCGTGCGGTTGCTTGTCGTGGTGCATGTGCGCCATGTGGTGACCCTGCATGTGCTCCTTGCCGCCCATCTTCATTCCGGGCATCGGCATGCCCATCAACCGCATCGAGTCGATATCGGGAACGCTCTGATACAGCGCCACTCGGCGTAATCCCGCGGCCACTCCCGGGAAGGCGCCGGTGATGACTTCGTTTTCCGTCCAATCGAGGTGAGCCACGGCGTCACGGACGTCGTCCACGTCGGCCGCGCCCGCCTGCTTGACGGCGGAGGCAAACAGTCGTCCTTCGAGGTAACCCACGAACCCTTCGTAAGTGGGGTCGACCTCGAGGTCCCTCCGAGCGAGACCTCTCAGATAGTCCGCCAGCAGCGCGCTTTGTTGCTCCACGTAGCTGCCCGCATAGAACGTGCCGCGGCGAACCCAGTTCCCCGCGGCCTCGCGAACCTCGCCGCCGAACGCCGCAGACGACACGATGGCTGCGCGACTCGGGTCGATTCCCAGCGAATGGAGGTCCTTCACGACCCGCAGGGTTGCCGCCTTCGAGTCGAGCACAACTACCGCGGGCGCCCCGCTCAGACTCTCAACGCTCGAAGCCTCACGCGCACGACCTCCGAGCGATCGGTACTCCCGTAGGAACGCCGCGGTTCGTGAGCCCGCGCCGATCACCTCAACCTGCTTGATGCCGAGCTGCGAATACGTGAGCCGCGCGATCGACCGCGCATCTTCTTCGGGCGACGGAGCCAGTTGCACCGACATGCCCTTAGCCGAGATCTTCTCTGCCGAGATATAAGTCACTCCGGCAGGAGCCGGAACCCCACAACTACCGACCACGAGGTCGTTTTCACCGAGATCCGCGGTCGTCGTGGCGCTGTCGCGTCGAACGCGCAAGTCACTCTGTTCGATCGCGATCTGTTGTCCGAGCAACCGGCTCGCGCACGACGGACTGCCGTCAACGACGGAGGTGATCGTGACCGTGCCGATCGTCTCGCTCCGTCCGTTCGAAGGAAATGCGACGAAGACGGTTGCGATCACGAGCACCGCAGAAGCCACTGCCGGTGGCAGCCATCTCGGAATGCGCAGGCGTTGCATCGGATCCTCCTTGGGGGTGGGGGCGGGCCGAAGCCCGCCCCCACGGTTGGAAGCGTTACCTGGTCGTGTTTTCGAAGATGCCGTAGTGCGGTTTCGCGGGACCCGCTTGGTCACCGCGATCGCCCGGCCAATCGGCCCGGTTGAACTGGATGCAACCGGAACCGGGGCTCTGCCCGTCGACCGCGCTCGGGAAGTTGCCGTCGAGCTCGAACTTGTCGAAGTCGAGCATGCAGACGCGGTTGTCACCGCCGACACCGGTTTCGCTGACGAAGTAGTCGAAGTACGCGAGACGGTGGTTCCCGTCGTTCCAGTCCGGGTAGTCGAACGAGAAGAAGTGCGGACCACCCGTGCTGCGGTCATCGACGACGTGCACTGCGGAAAGCGTCGGGCAGTCGTTCTCCTGGCCGCCCTCCCACACCTCACGCGTCGTGTCGATCTTGCAGCTCGGCTGGGTACCGGCCGCGATCAGCTTCGAGATGTCGACCTTCACGACCATCCCTGGGAACCCGTACGGGTTCGTTGCGCTACCGATGAAGTTGTTCGTCTGTCCCGCATCGCGACCGACGATCGTGTGCACGACGTAGCGGTTGTCCGGTGACACGGCGACTCCGCCGCCACCGGCACAGCCCGACGTCGAACCGTTCGCCTTCGACTGACCGTCAACCGCTTGACCGGCCGTCGTGAAGTCGAAGACCTCACGCCACTTCGGCTGCTTTGCCGTGATGTCGGCCGAGTAGTACAGAACGCCACCACACATCGTCGTGGCGAACGCTCCCTTGCTCGGGAGGAAACCCGTAGGCGTGGCACCCGTCGGGTTGAGCTCGCCGGCCGCGTTCGTCGTGGCGGTCTCCATGACACCCACGTTCTCTTCGTGCCCCTCGTTGGTCTCGTTGCGAGGACCATCGGGGAGGAGAACGACACGCGGGTCACCGATGCAGTCGACGCCCGCGGGGCTCGGCTTCTCGGTGAGGCACTCCTTGCTCAACGTGTAATGACGAACCGTCATCTTCGCGACGCTCGAGGTCGGTGCGACGGGCGTGATCAGCTGACCAGGCGTCGCGTAGTCCGACGTCACGAGTTCGCCGAGGTCGGGACGACCCCAGATGCCGTGCGGGTTCGACGGCAGACAGTCGCCCACGCTCGTCTTGCGGGTGAAAGGACCCCCCGGCTTGTGCGCGTGCGTCGACGGGTTCCACTGCGACTCGCAGGTGTCGTCCAGACCGACACGGTCGGCGAGCTGCGTCTCGAGCACCGAGGAACCATCCGCACTCAGGCGGACGACGGTGCCGTGAGGCCCACCGAGGTACGAACCCGTGGTCGGATCGCCACCCATCTCGGTGCCGAGTGCTTCACAGTTCGGCAACACGAACGCAGCGTCGGGGACGAACCCCGAGGTTTGTGCAGGCGTGATCGTTCCGTCTTGAACCGGCTTCAGCGGATTGTCGATGTTGTAAGTCCACCAGAAGTCGCTGAACAAGCTGCCGGCGAACAGCCGGTTGCAGTTCGATGGGGTGAACGGCTGCATGTGGTGCGGTTCGTTCCCGATACCGGCGGTCGGCACCGAGATAGTGCGAAGGACCTTGCCGTACGTCGGCGAATCGGGGTCTGAGTCCACGACCGCAAGAAAGTCATTGTCGTCCGGTACGTCGAACTCCTTGTTGTTGACGACGGGTCCTTCACCCTTGTCCCCGGCCCAGAGATACAGAACCGAGTCGGGCTTTCGTTCGTCGGCGGCGCCTGCCGGCAGCAGTGCAGTGATCCCTATCGCTCCGGCGACCGCCGCTCCGATAAGAGCTTTGAGTCGAAGTTTCATCTTTCCCTTCCTGATGTAGACGAACGTTCAGAACTGGCTTTCACTCCATTGGTCTGGTCGTGTGTTGCTAGACGTTTGGATCGCGGCGCACCTCCTCTGCTCGGTCATCGGGACACCTCCGCGACGAGCCGCGCGCGCGCAACGATGCGCGACGATGCGGACCCTTCGGGGTGGCAGGAAGTCAGGGTCACGAACGATCCTGTCTTCGGAAATCTGCGTATCGGAGTCCAGTCGGTCGGTGCGACGACCCACGGGTCGCGCACGATCTCGTAACGGAAATCGCCGTCGGCGCTTCGGATGTCGATCTCGTCCCCGGGCTTCAGCTCGTCGAGGCGGGCGAACGGTTTTCCGTACGTAGTGCGATGGCCCGCGAGCGCGACGTTGCCCTCGTCACCGGGGGCGCCGGTGTCGGGATAGTGGCCGACCCCAACCTCGAGATCCTTCTCGGCAGTGCCTTCGACCACCCGGACGTCGAGACCGATTGCGAGGATGCGCAAGCGCATTACTGGATCGCCGTTGTGTGCGTCCTTGATGGGCACGAGGTCCGTCTTGCGCAACGCGGCTTGCGCGTGCGCGGCGACGACGTTGGTGACGGACGGGTACAGCGCCGCGCCGGCCCCCAGAACGATCGCCGTGACCGACACGATCGCGGCGAACTTCCCCGTACGAGGACGCGTGGAGCCAGGCGGGGCGCTCCAATCGAAGCGCGCCCGCGGTTTGGAGAAGGTCATCTCGGCTCGAACACCCCTTCGAGATGCCAGAAACCGGTGAACCCATCGAACGGGCCGCCGGTCACCTCGCTCGCCCACTCCAAAGTGAAATGACCCGTCTTTTCGTCGTAGGTACCGCTGGGCCCGGTCGTGAGCCCCGGAGTCGAGCCGTCGGGCTTCGGAGCCCCCTGGTTGAAGTTCTGTTTGTTCCACGACACCGACCAGCCCGGCAACTCGCCTTGCAGGCTGCCGTCGTCACCGATGGTGAGGGTCGGTGGATCAACCCTGGTTCCCGTTTGCGGATCGACCCGGTCGTATGCGACCGAGTACTGAACGGCGTAGAACGAGAGCGGTTGCATGATCCGATCGGCCAGCGCATTGCCGTTCTTGTCGAATGCAGGATCGGGCTCCGCCTGGTACTCGCCGGTGATCAGTCCACCGTCGGTGCCGGGCGTCATCAACGTGTACGTGAGGTCGGCACAATTCGAGTCGGCGTTCTCGACGAATGGCCCCTTGTCCATCGTGCCCTTCGGCTGGACCATGCGCATCCACGAACCGGTGGTCTTGCCGCCCTTGCAGCTCCCGGCCACCGTCTTGAACAATCCCTCGAGGTTCTCGCCGGAAGTCTTCGAAGATGCATCGGCCGAAGAACCACATCCGACGCCCAGCAACATCAATGCTGCGACGCTCGCAGCGAGACGCTTACGGGGCTTCGTTTCGGGGACGAGAGTGAACAGCCCGGAGAGCACCAGCGCGCCTCCGACGACAAAGAACCCCGCGACGAAGTAAGGGAAGCGCGGCATCGTCGAGACAGAATCGAAGTTGTCGATGTTGTCCGACATCGCTCCCATCATCGGAGCCATATCGCCCGCCATGTGAGGCCACAGACGCACCATCGCGCGCACGTCCTCCAATGTCGCTTTGCTGCCTGGAGCTTTCTGCAGGTCGGGGATCAGTTGGTTGCGGAACGCGCCCTCCGCTGCGCCGACGGTGAGGAATCGCTGTTGCATGTCGGTCATGAACGAGTGCGTCATGAACGGCCGCATGCGGCCGAACATCGACTCGGCCCGGTCGGCTTTGTCGACGGCGCCGATCGCAGTCATGACGACAACGATCATCAGGCCCAGGGTCAGCAGTGCGATACCCCCGCCCCGCTTCTTCCGTGCCCAGAGACCGAGCGCCAGCGCCACGGCTCCAAGACCGGCGATCGCGTACGGCATCGCGCCGATAGGCGGCACGGCTCCGATCGCTTCGAGGTCGGAGATCGCGACTCTCATGCTCCCCAACATCCCCGTGCGCATGTCGGCCGAGATGGCAGGCCACTCCTCGGCGAAAGCGGCAACGGCCGGATACTTCTTGTCGAACTCCTGAGGAGTTACGCCCGAGTGGTGCTGGAAGTGCGGCAGCACTTCACGGCTCGACTCGGCGGCCCGATCGACCGTCGCAAGATCGGCATCGAACCCATCGATCACGCGCGCCTTCATGAAGGGTTCGAAGTCGCCCATCATCTTGGCCCCTGCGGCGCTGCTCGAGAACAGCCCGAGCACCACCGGCGCGGCGATCAGCGCGAACCCGGTAAGCGCGGCGAGAAAAGCTCCGCTACGTCGCATAGGGCTAACCCCGCCTCGACTTCCGCTGCCGCAACCACTCGAGCCCGGAGAACAGGCCCAACGTCAGCAGCATCGGCGCCACCCAGTTCGGGATCACCGGACCGGTGAAGGGAAGCGAGCTGTTGCGATAACCGGCGCCGCTCGCGGTCGTCCCGGTCGTCGTCGTGCCGGCCAAAGAGCCCGTCGTGCCGGTCGAGGTCGAACCCGACGCCGAAGAGCCACGCCCGGTCATCGATCCCTTACTCGACGAGCGCGGCGCGGTCGGTTCGGCGCCACTGCGGAACGTCCCCTCGAGGTGCCACAGCCCGGTGAAACCGTCGAACGGCCCACCCGAGATCGTGCTCGTCCACTCCATCACGAACGCTCCGGTCGTGGAGTCAAACGAACCCGAGGGGGCCTTCGTGAGCCCCGGCGTCGAGCCGTCCGGCTTCGGCGCGCCCTGGTTGAAGTGCTGGTTGTTCCAACCGACGGACACGGCGCGCACGTCACCCGTGAGGTGCCCGCTGCCGTCGGTCGCGAACGAGGGAGCCGGCACTTCGGCTTTCGTCTGGGGGTCGACCTCGTTCGTCGAGCCTCCGTACGCGATCCCCTGGAAGTTCAGCGGCTCGAAGATCCCGCTCGCCTGGGAGTTCCCCGCGCGATCGAACGCAGGATCCGGGTTCGGCTGGTAGCTGCCGGACGCGAGTCCGCCATCGGCGCCCGGCTCCATCGGCGTGTAGGTGTTGTCACCACAGGGCGAGTTCCCGTTGTTGATGAACGGGCCCTTCTCGGCGTCGCCGCGCGGCTGGATCATCCGAAAATACGAGCCCTCGGTTACTCCCCCATTCGAGGAGCACTGCCCGGGGGCGAGTTGGAAGATTCCGACGAGGCTCGACGGCGAATCGCTCGCCGACCGGGTCGTCGACGTCTGGACGCTCCCGATCAGGTCGGTTGGTTCGGGTCGCGGCACATCGGCTCGAGCGATCGAGGCCGGGAACACGGCGAGGACGAAGCCCCCCGCGATGGCGGCCCGCAAGAGGCGTTCCTTCAGCGGATGATGGAGCACGACAAGAGTTCCTTTCGATCGACTATCTGGCCGGGGAGGTCTCCAGCGGTACCGGTCGACCGAACGTGTTCCTGGTGAAGCACTCTTATAACACTCCTATAAGAGTGTTAGTTCGCTATTGCGACCCTATTTCCCTCTGTGGGTAACGACCGATTTATCCATTCCGACATGCCGCCGAGCACGAGCCGCGCGTCCTTGCCCTGGCGCAGCGCAAGCGAAGCGACGTAGGCGCTTCGAACTTCGTCCGCGCACACGAACGCGAGGCGGACCTTTGCCGGCAGCTGATCGTGCAGGTACCACGACTGAGTCGACGGATGCAGCAGTGCCCCCGCGATGTGCGCGAAGTCGTACTCGAATGGCTCACGCACGTCGACGATCTTGAGGCTTGGGTCGCCGACGTCATCGATCGATATCGAGGACAGAACCTGGGTCGGCAGATCGGCATCACTCCACGCCGCCACTCCCCCCTCCACGTATCCGGCGATGTCGAACCCGGCGTGGTGCAGGATCTCCTCTGCGGTACGCGCTATGACGTCATTGTCGGCGAACAGCACATAGCGCTCTTCGGTGGGGAGGTAAAGCTCGGCGCGTTCGGCCAGGTCGGCGCGATTGAACTGCAATGCCACCGCACCGCCGACATGCCCGGCCGCGAAACGCGCCGGCGGACGTAGATCGAGCGGCACCGCCCCCGCAGAAATCTCTCTCAGCGCGTTCTCGGGATTCACGACCCCGCCCTAACGACTTCGCGTCCCGCGTTGATCGCCTTGATGCGCCTGTTGTCATCGGGCTCGGGTCTGAGCGTGTTCATCACATGCTCGACGAACGACTCCTCCGTTTGTCCGTTGAGCGCGAGGTTGAAACGCCTCTCGAACCCGATCGTCGAGGAGGCCTTGCCGCTGAGGTTGGCTCCCCCGCAGCGGGATCCCCCGAAGTGAGCAGGAAAGATCTCGGTCTCGGCCCCCAGGGCGAACAACTTGCCGGTGATGCTGCGGAAGAGCGTGCGAGCCCTGTCCTCCGGCGATCGGTCCGCAGCGTCATCGAGAGAAAGGTCGGGTCGCCCGACGTCCGCGACCAACAGCGAATCACCGGTCAAGACGCACCACGGCTCGTCCGCTCTCGTCGTATCGGTCACGAGATAGCTCGCATGCTCGGGCGTATGGCCCGGCGTGTGGACCGGCTCGAGAACGACATTGCCGATCGGGACTGGACGCCCGTCCGAGACCGGTACGAAGTCGTACGTCACAACATCCGCCGCCGATTCGTGCAAGTGCAGCTCGGCGTCGTTGTCTGCAGCCAGCTCGCGCGCCGCGGACACGTAGTCCGCATGCACGTGGGTCTCGAAGACGTGCCTGATGGCAAGCCCGAGATCGGCGGCTTCGAGAGCGTAGTTCGCGGCTCCGA
>DASSMG010000054.1:0-9645 GCA_035688995.1 Actinomycetota bacterium | reverse complement strand
CTTGGGCCTTGATCGCGGCGGCACTCTTGAGCTCGCCGGCGGGGTGGTCGAGCCGGATGTCCTCGTTCTCGGGCTGCACCGTCTCCTGTGCCATCGCGGGCGAGTTACCCCGAGCGCCGCGTCCATAAACACCCGCGAGCGAAAAACTCTTCGCGCCGACGCCTAGGAATTCCTTCCAGACGCCCACGGCCTCGGGTCGGTCTTCAACAACGAGTACATGTAGACGTCGAGCGGCGCATCCCCGACCCAGTAACCCGCTCGCAGGATCCCCTCGCGCTCGAAGCCTAGTTTTTCGGCGATGCGCCAGCTCGGCCGGTTGTCGATCGCCGCACAGATCTCGATCCGATGAGTGCCCGTGGCCGAGTAAGCGAAGCCGACTACCGCGGCGGCCGCTTCGGTGGTGAGACCGCGGCCCGCGAGGTCGCTGCGAAGCCAGTAGCCGAGGTTCGCGCTGCGCCAGGTGGGGTTCACGTTGTTGAGCCCGACGGTTCCGACGACCTCGCCTTCGTGAACCATGACGAACTCCCACGCCGCGTCGGTTTGCCACCCGAGCTCGCACCGGCGGAGATGGTCGGCGACCGTTGCTCGAGTCGCACCCACGGCCCACGACATGTAGGGCCGGAGTTCGGGAAGCGACTTCTCGACCGCCGGCCACAGGTCGTCATCGTGGAGTTCGCCCGCCGGCTCCAGACGTAATCGAGAGGTTTCGATCACACGTGGTTCCATCACGTCCCGTCCGATCCCAGTCCGAAGCGCTCCAGCGCCTCGTAGCGCGCGCCCTTCGGCGAAAGGTAACTGCGGAACAGAACGAGTTCGGACACCTCGAAAGGCGCGAGGTCGGCGACATCGAGCGGCGGCGGTCCGTCGGGGAGCTTCACCGGCACCTTGAACCGACAAAGGGTGAGATGCGGAGTGAAGCCTCGCTCTTCCGTCGCGAACCCCAACGGTGCGAGCGCGCGATCGAGATCGGAGGCAAGCCCCGCAAGCAGTCCCTTCGGGTCGTCGAGACCGAGCCATAGGACGCGAGATCGGCGCGCCGAAGGAAAGGAGCCGACATCGGACAGGGCGAGGGTCGCGGGTTCGTGATCGCGCGCGACCGAGCGGCATGCGTCGTGGATCTCGGGAACGAGTTCGCGCGGGGTCGATCCGAGGAACTTGAGCGTCACGTGTTGGTTGTCTGGAGTCGTCCAGCGCGCGCCGGAGAACCGTTGCTTCAACTCTTCGATCCGAGCGGCAACTTCGTCGCGATGACCGTGCGGGACCTCGGCGGCGACGAACAGGCGGAGACGTTCGGCCGCCTCGCCGTCAGATCGCGCCAAGGACCATTCGTCGTCCGAGATCCAAGGCCGCGTTCGTCGCGATCGCGCGGATGTTCTCGCGATCGCCGTAGCCACGGATGGACCTCACCTCGGTCCTCCCGTGGAAGCGGGCTGCGACGAAGATCGTTCCGACCGGCTTGCCCTCCTGCTCGCTGGGGCCCGCCACGCCGGTCGCGCCGAGCCCCAGGTCGGCCTTGAACCGATCGACCGCAGCCTCTGCCAGTGCTCCGGCGGCTTCGGGGCTCACGGCACCCGGACCTTCGAGGATCGCAGGGTCGACCCCGGCGACGTCGCGCTTCGATTCCGTCGCATAGCAAACGAGAGAACCGAGGAAGAAGTCGCCTGAGCCCCCGACGCGCGTGAGCTCCATCCCGATCGTTCCGCCCGTCAGCGACTCCGCGGCCGCAACCGTCAGTTCTTGTTCCCGGAGCATGGCGCCGAGTGCCTCGGCGAGGCTGTCGTGGTGTCCGGCCACCGCGTTGATACCTAGGCGCGACCGGATCTCTTCCTCGACGGGGTCGATCAGCGCGATCGCCGCGGCGTCGCTCGTCGCTTTGGCCGAGATGCGCAATCTGACGAGGCCGCCACCGGCGCGGTACGCGATCGTCGGGTTCGTCTGGCGATCGACGACGTCGGCGATCTTTTCGTGCGTGCGCGATTCGCCGAGCCCGAGCACGATCACCTCGCGGCTGACGAGGACGTTGTCGCCGCCGAGCTCCTTCAGTTTCGGGATGACCGATTTCTCGAGCATCGCGGCCATCTCCCACGGCACGCCGGGGAGCGCAAAGATGATCCCGCGATCGTCTTCGACCCAGAAACCGGGGGCCGTTCCTTCGATCGCGATGACCTCGGCCCCCTCGGGGAGATCCGCCTGCCGAAGGTTGTCGTCGGGCATCGGATGACTCATCTTCGAGAACACCGCACGGATCGTCGCTTCGAGTTCGGGGTCCCGGGACAGAGCGCGTCCCGTCACCTCCGCGATCGCCTCGCGCGTGATGTCGTCGGGCGTGGGCCCGAGCCCACCGGTGACGATGACGGCATCGGACCTATCCCGTGCGGTTCGCAGCGTCGCCACCATCCGTTCGGGGTTGTCGCCGACGACGGTGTGGAAATGAACGTCAACCCCGATGTTCGCAAGCGACGTGGAGATCTTCTGCGCGTTCGTGTTGGCGATCTGCCCGAGCAGCAACTCCGTGCCGATCGCGACGATCTCGGCTTTCACCGCGTCATCCTCGACATGGCGTGCATCCTCCCCCACCGACCTGGGCCCCGGTAACGGGAGGAGATGCGCCGGCGGGCGACGAAGCACTCCCGCATGAGGGCACACATCGGTGGCACACACAGGGCCGTGTCCGTAGCGGTGGTCGCATTGCTCGCGGCGACCCTTCTGCTGTCACCCCGACCGCGGTCCGCGGCCGCGGCCCAGCACGAGATCCACATCAAGATGTCCGACGGCGTGACGCTCGTCGGCGACGTGATCCTCCCGGAGCAAGGCAAGGACTTCCCCGTCCTGCTCAACATGACGCCCTACGGGCCGGCGACGTACTTCAGCTCGTACACCGACGAAGGCTACGCGCACGTCAACGTCGACATCCGGGGAACGGGACGCTCCGAGGGCAAGCTGTGCATCTTCTGTAACCGCGAGCAGAGAGATGTCTACGAGGTCGTCGAATGGATCGCGCAGCAGCCATGGAGCAACGGCAACGTCGGCATGTACGGCGGCTCCTACCAGGGCATCACGCCGTTGATGGGAGCGGCGCAGCAGCCACCGCACCTCAAGGCGATCGTCCCCGAGGTCGTGCTCGCCGACGCCTACCGGGACATCGTGTGGCACAACGGCATCTTCAACACGAACTTCGTTGCACAGTGGACCGCGCTCCAGTTCGGGCTCGGTCTGACCGGGGCGGGCCCGACGAGCGACCTCGCGGCGCGGCCCGAACAGCGTCTGGCCGTCGAATCGCGCCTGATCCCGTGGGACGGGCCCTTCTACAAGGAACGATCGCTGTACACGAAGTTCGACCGGATCAAGATTCCGACGTTGTTGCTCGGCGGGTGGTTCGACGGCTTCTCGCGCGGGACGATCCACGATTACCAGGGCATCGCGAGCAAGCACAAACGGCTCGTGATGATGCCGTGCACACACAAGGGCTGCGGCGGCGTCTTCGATCCCGCGAGCGAGTACAGCGGTGATGCATCGGCCCCCGGACTCAAGGATCCGGTCCTCGCGTGGATGGACCACTTCCTCAAGGGCAAGGACAACGGGGTCGAAGACGGGCCCGGCGTCCTCTACTACGACGTGGGATCGAACGAGTGGGACCGCGCCGCGGCGTGGCCCCCGCCGGCATCACACCTGAAGACCTACTTCCTGTCCGGGGTTCCCAGCGGATCGGCCGTATCCGAGAACGACGGCTCGCTCGTCGCGCATGTCCCCCGCACCGACGACGTCGAAGACCGTTTCGTCTACGACCCCGCCGTCGGTAGCACCGAGACGTTCTCGAAGTACGGGACCGTGGCCGCGTCGCCTCACCTGCGGATCGACAACCGCCCCGATCAGGCGCAGTCGCTCACGTACACCACCGACGCGATGAAGCAACCGCTGGCGCTGGCGGGTCCGATGGAGCTCCATTTCTGGGGACTCACCACCGCGTCCGATGTCGATTGGATCGTCAAGGTCACCGACGTCGCGCCCGACGGCTCCACGAAGCTGATCAGCTCCGGCTACGTGCGAGCGTCGCATCGCGAGTGGGATCCCTCCCGCTCCCGACCGGGCGAGCCGTGGCTCCCGAACGAACATCAATCGACGGTACCGGCCGGTAAGCCGCTCGAGTACCGGGTCGACGTGTGGGACATCGCGAACACGATCGCCAAAGGACACCGGCTACGCATAACGATCTCGTCGAGCGACGTCCCGAACCACGAGCCGCTGCCCGAGGCCGCCGTCAACGCGGTGCTGCACAGCCCGGACTTCCCAAGCCGATTGCTGGTAACGGTCAGGTAACCGGGGCCTTGTCCATCCGCAGATAACGCACCACGTATTCCGCCCCCGACCACAGGGTCACCGCGAGAACCGCGTACAACCAGATCCAGTGGATCGCGCCGACCCGGTCCCACGGCAGTAGCCACCATCCGACCATCCCGATCTGGAGGACGGTCTTGAGCTTTCCTGCCGGCGATGCGGGAAGGGTCCCACCGCCGCCGACGATCGCCCCGCGCACGAACTGGACGGCTATCTCGCGGAACCCGATGACGATCGCGGCCCACAACGGGAACCCCCGCAGATCGACGAGCACGACCAGAGCGGCACCGATCAGCAGTTTGTCGGCGGTCGGGTCCCAGAACTCGCCGAAGCGAGTGGTGATGTCGAAGCGCCTGGCGAGATAGCCGTCGATCAGATCCGAGAGCGAGGCGACGCCGAACACGATGAGCGACGCCACGCGCGCGCCCGTGGTGTCCTGGTAAGCGAGGACCGCGAACACCGGCACGAGGAACACGCGCACGATGGTGATCGCGTTCGGCCAGTTCATGGGGGCCGAGGCTACGACTAGATCGTGCGACCCAGGAGATCGGCTCCGTCGTTGCCGGTGATCTCGACCGGGACGTAGTCCCCCACGGCAAGGTCGATGTCGGTGGCGATCGTGATGTCACCGTCGACCTCGGGGGCCTCCCGTTGACTGCGTCCGTGCCACCTGCCGTCCTCGAGATCGAAACGCTCGACGAGGGTCTCGAACACGTGCCCCCGAAGCGCAGCCGCGCGTTGATCCATCGCCCGGTCGGCAACCAGAGCGACGCGCTCGGTGCGTTCGCGCGCGGTCGTGGGTTCGATGTGATCGTCGAGCTCGTTGCTCCGGGTGCCCAGTTCCCGCGAGTAGGTGAAGGTCCCGATCCAATCGAGCCCGGCGTCGCTCACGAAATCGGCCACCTGGTCCGCGTGGGCGTCGGTCTCACCGGGGAAGCCCATGATGAAGGTTGCGCGCAGTCCTGCGAGCGGATCGAGCGACCGGATGTGATCGATCATCTTCTCGAAGCGGTCGCGTCCGCCCCATCGCCCCATCGCACGAAGGATCTCCGGGGCGACGTGCTGCAGCGAGAGATCGAAGTAATTCACGATCACCTCGGAGGAGGCCATCTTCTCGATCAGGCCCCCGGTCACGCCTTGAGGGTGGAGGTACATGAGCCGCACGCGGCGGAGCCCGTCGATCTTCTCGATCTTCGTCAGCAGCGAGGTGAGATCGCCGGCACCGATGTCCCGTCCCCACTGGACGGAGTCCTGGCTCACGAGCGAGATCTCCGTGACGCCCTGGGCGACGAGGCCCTCGATCTCGGCCGTAATGGTCTCCGGCGCGCGCGAGCGGAACTTCCCCCGCATGAGCGGGATCGCACAGAACGTGCACCCGCGGTCGCAACCCTCGGCGATCTTCACGTAAGCCCACGGTGCGCGCCCGAAGCGCAGGCGCGGAGAAGCGGCGATCGTCGCGTCCCACCACGCGGGATCGAAACGGGTGCCCGGCTCGCCGTGGATCCGCTCGGCGAGCGACCCGTCCGCGACGGAAGCCACGATGCTCGCGATGCGGGGGTAGGCGGCGAAGTCGACGAACGCGTCGACCTCCGGCAGCGACTCGGCGAGGTCGTCGGCGGTGCGTGCGACGAGGCAGCCCGTCAGGATCAGGCCCTCGAGCTTCCCCGCCTGCTTCAGCTCGGCAAGGTCGAGCACCTCCTCGATCGTCTCGCGACGCGCGGCGTCGATGAATCCGCAGGTGTTGACGACCACGACGTCGGCGCCCGCTACCTCTTCGGAGACCTCGTGACCTCCGGCGGACAGCAAGCCCCCAAGCCCCTCCGAGTCGATCGAGTTCTTCGGGCACCCGAGGGTGACTATCGATACGCGTGACATCCGATGCCTACAGGAGCGAATCGATGTCGTCCGGGAGTTTGATCGTCAACGGATCGACGCCTCCCGGAGAGCCGAGGTTCTGTCCGTTCACGATCAGGTCGACTCCTTCGGGGAACCCCAGCACGATCGCCATGTCCTGGTCCGCGGCGAACACCCGGTTCTCGCCCAGTTTGAGGGTTCCGCTAAAGACGTTGACCCCGTCGGACGTCACGTCGACCCAACAGTCGTCGTGAGCCGCGTCGATCTCGAGCTCGAACCCGTTCTCGAGAGCGAGCGCGGGCTCGGTCGGTGTGGTCGTCGGCGTGAGGGTCGGCGTCGGAGTCGGGGTCGGCGTCTTCGTGTGCTTCGGTTTGACCGTTGCCGTCTCGCGGACGTCGGTCAGGGTTCCCTGGCTGTCGGGCTGTTTGTCTTCCGGACCGGCGATCAGGCCGATCGCGGTGAAGAGCAGCAGCAGAGCCCCCGCGACGATCGCCGCGATAGTCCAGTTCGAGATGCGTCTCCGCTCCCTGGGGGCGGTCTGCTTGTTGCGGCGCTCGAGCGTGACGAGCTGGCCGGTATCGACCCGTCCCCCACCCCAGCGCTGGTCGAACTCGTCCAGCAGCGGATCCGGGTCGACCCGGAGGAACCGGGCGTAGTTCTTGAGGAACCCGCGCACGTACGCGGGCGCGAGGAAGTCGAACTCGTCGGACTCCATCCGCATCAGGAAGTCCGCCCGGATCCTGGTTTCTTCGGCGGCTCTATCGATACTGACCCGACGGCGACGCCGGGCAGCCCTTAGATAGGCCCCCATCGTGGGTCGCTCGCTCACGACGCTCCGAGGGTTCTGGGGTCAGGTTTTTCGCGACCCGATTCTACGGGAGGTCGCGGGGCTGCGATGAGGTCACGCCGGGTCCCGGGCGAGCGAATCTTCCAGCTCTTCGGCGGTCATCAGGACGTCGCGGGGCTTGCTCCCCACCGACGGGCCGACCACCCCGCGCTGCTCGAGCAGGTCCATCAAGCGCCCCGCCCGGGCGAATCCGACCTGGAGCTTCCGTTGCAGCATGGAGGTCGACCCGAGCTGCGACCGAACGACCAGCTCGAGCGCCTCCTGGAGCAGCTCGTCGTCGCCGCCACCTCCGGCGCTTCCGGAAGGGCCCGAGGCGACGTTGTCCTCCGCGGTGACCCCTTCGAAGTAGTCGGGGTCACCCTGACGGCGGCAGTGGCCGACGACCGCGGCGATCTCTTTCTCGTTGACCCACGATCCCTGGATGCGACGCGCCTTGGACGAGTTCGCGTGCAGGAACAGCATGTCGCCGTGACCGATCAGCTTGTCGGCCCCACCCTGGTCGAGGATCACTCGCGAGTCCTGCTGCGATGCGACCGAGAACGCGAGACGCGACGGGATGTTCGCCTTGATCACGCCCGTGACGACGTCGACCGACGGCCGCTGCGTCGCGACGACGAGGTGGATCCCGACCGCACGCGCCATCTGGGCGATGCGGCAGATCGCGGCCTCCACGTCGCGCGGCGCGACCATCATCAGGTCGGACAGCTCGTCGACGACGACGAGGATGTACGGAAGCGGCTTCGGCTCGTCATCGTCGTCGGAGCGCTTCACGACCGCTCCGCGTGCCGCCGCGTCGTTGTAGAACTCGAGGTTCCTCATCCCCGAATGCGCGAGCGTTTCGTAACGCATCTCCATCTCTCGCACCACCCACCCCAGCGCCGAGGCGGCTTTCTTCGGGATCGTCACCACCGGCGTCAGAAGATGCGGAACCCCGGAGAAGTGGCTCAGCTCGACGCGCTTCGGGTCGATCAGGATCATGCGGACCTGGTCGGGCCGAGCGCGCATCAGGACCGACGTAATCATCGAGTTGATGCACGAGGATTTCCCCGAGTTCGTCGCGCCCGCGATCAAGACGTGCGGCATCTCGGTCAGGTTCGCCATCACCGTCTCGCCCGAGATGTCCTGACCGAGCGCGACCGCGAGCGGATGCTTGTCGCGGGTGGCTTCCTTGCTACGCAACACGTCCCCGAGCGTCACGAGCTGGCGGGTGCGGTTCGGAACCTCGATCCCGATCGCGCTGCGGCCGGGGATGGGGGCCAGGAAGCGAAGCTCGCCGGACGCAAGTGCGTACTTCATCTCGTTCGAGAGCGACAGGACACGATTGACCTTCACGCCCGAGCCCAGCTCGATCTCGAAGCGCGTCACGGTGGGGCCGGCGGTGTATCCGGTCACCGACGCATCGACCTGGAACTGCTCCATGGTCGATTCGATCAACCGCGTCATGTCCTCGATCGACCGTGTTGAGATCTCGCGCTCGTCGCCGCGCGACAAGAGGTCGACCGGTGGCAAACGGTAGGACTTCCCGGAACCGACCGACATCGCCAGCTGCTTGGGCTTTCCGGCCGCAGCGGTCCCGTCCTGCGGAGGGTCCTCGACGTCGTGCTCGGCCGCGGCGGCGACCGGGTACGGCGCAGCCGCCTCCTCCTCGTAGCCGTCTTCGACGTCCTCGTCGTCGTACTCGTAGTCGTCCTCTTCGGCTTCGTCCTCGGAATCGTCGTGCGCGAGGAAGGCCTTCACGAAGTGCACGCTCGCGACCACGCCGGTTCGGATCCACTGGCCAACGCGGCTGAGTGGCGTGCGCGTGACGATCAGAACGCCCAGGCCCATGACCACGAGCGCGACCACCCACGTCGCGAACTCACCGATGAGACCGGACAGGGGCCGCGCTAGTAACGCTCCGAAGATGCCGCCCATCCGCCGCAACCGATCGAGCGGGGTCGACACCGGCCGGTTCCCGCGGGCGAGGTGAACCATCGCGGTCAGCGCCAGGGTCGTGACGGTGGATCCGACGAGGATCCGCACTCCGTGACTTCGCAGGCGCGGGACGAGCAGGAACACCGCGAGCGCGATCACGAGGAGCGGGACTGCGATCACGAGTCGGCCGAACATCAACGTCCCGAGGTAGCGGACGAGGCCCCCGTAAGGACCTGCGCCTCGGGCGAAGACCCCGACCGCGGCGGCGATGCCGGCGAGGGCCGCGACGGCCCCCCAGGCTTCGATCGGAGCGGTCTTGATGTGGACGCCGACCCAGCGAGCGCCTTGGAGGACGACGTTCGGCTTCTTGCCCCGACGGCGAGCCGCGGGCTTACGGCGGGGAGCCGGGCGCCGGGCCTTGCTCGGGGCGCGCCGCGACGCCGGTTTCCGGCGCGACGGCGTTCCGGTGCGCCGGCGGGTGCTCGTGGCCACGTGTCCTCCTCCTCAACAGGAGTCACAACAGTAACAATAGTTCACAGAGATAACAGTATCTTTGGGCCCGCGCGTGCGAAAGGATGGGGGGCCCCCGACAAGGAGGTCTCGAATGTCCAGATCCGGCACGACGATCCTGCTGGTCCTCGCCCTGACGCTTGGCACCATCTCCTCCGGAGCGGCCCACAGTGTGAGCGTGACCG
>DASSMG010000053.1:0-4091 GCA_035688995.1 Actinomycetota bacterium | reverse complement strand
GACGTTGTCGATGTCTCCCTCGAACACCGGGAACCGCGAATGACCGGTCTCGAGAGCGAGCTCCGTTAGATCGGTGAGAGTTTCGTCACGGGCGAGGGCGTCGAGCGCGGTGCGGGGGACCAGGACGTCGGCGGCAACCTTGTCGGCGAAGTTGATCGAGCGGGCCAGGAGCGTGAAGTCCTCCTCCGCGATCGCACCCTCTTCGCGCGACGACCGGATGAGGAGCTCGAGCTCCTCCAGTGAATGCACCGATTTGAGCTCGTCGCGCGGCTCGAACCCGAGCAATCGCACGGTGGCGTTCGCCGACGCGTTCAGGAACACGATCAACGGGCGGAACAGGCCGTTGAAGAGACGAAGGGGCAGCGCAACGAAGAACGCCGTCCGTAACGGACGCGCGATCGCGAGGTTCTGAGGGATCAGCTCGGAGACGATCATCTGGGTCCCGGTGGCGATGACGAGAGCCGCCGCGACCGAAACCGCGAGCACCGATCTCTCGGGCACGAAGGCGAAACGATCCACCAGTGGTTCGAGTGCCCGCCCGATCGTCGGCTGCACGACGAACCCCAGGACCAGAGATGTGATCGTGATGCCGAGCTGGGCCCCCGAGAGCTGGAACGAGAGCCCTTTCAGGGCCTTGAGCGTCGCTCGCGCCGATCGATTGCCCTCCTCGGCGAGCTGCTCGATCTTGCTGCGATCGGATGCGACGAGCCCGAACTCCGCCGCGACGAAGAACCCGTTGGCAAGGATCAGGAATAGTGCGATGAGAAGGCCGAACATGCTCCGTTCTTCCTTAGACGACGCGCCCGCTCAGGCGGGACAGTTCGAAAAGAACGGCAAGGTCATGGCTCTATCATGCCCTGCATGTCCGAAGTGTCCTTGGAAACGGTCGTCAACCTCTGCAAGCGGAGGGGGATCGTCTTCCAATCGAGCGAGATCTATGGAGGGCTCCGATCCGCGTGGGATTGGGGACCCTTGGGCGTCGAGTTGAAGCGCAACGTGAAAGCGGAATGGTGGCGCTTCATGGTGCAGTTGCGCGACAACGTCGTCGGTCTCGAGAGCTCGATCCTCATGTCACCGAAAGTGTGGGAGGCGTCGGGTCACGTGGACACCTTCACGGATCCGCTCGTCGAGTGCACGAACTGCCACCATCGCTTCCGCGCCGACCACATCGACCTGGCGAAGGCGTGCCCCGATTGCGGGAAGTCCGGGACGTGGACCGAGGCCCGCCAGTTCAACCTGATGTTCAAGACCTTCATGGGCCCCGTCGAGGACACCGCCCACGCGGCCTACCTGCGACCGGAGACGGCGCAGGGGATGTTCGTCGACTTCACGCTCGTGCAACAGGCGTCGCGCAAGCGGATCCCGTTCGGCATCGCGCAACAAGGAAAGTCGTTCCGCAACGAGATCACCCCGGGCAACTTCGTCTTCCGTACTCGCGAGTTCGAGCAGATGGAGATGGAGTTCTTCGTGAAACCCGGTACCGACGACGAATGGCACGACTACTGGGTCAAAGAGCGCATGCGCTGGTATCTCGACCTGGGCATGACGGAGGAGAAGCTTCGCCTCCGCGAACACGAAGCCGACGAGCTGTCGCACTACGCCAAGCGCACCTTCGACATCGAATACGACTTCCCGGGGATGGGATGGTCCGAGCTCGAGGGGATCGCGAACCGCACGGATTACGACCTGAAGGCACATGCTCAGCACTCCGGCGTGGACCTCAGCTACTTCGATCCCGACACGGAGGAGCGCTACGTCCCGTACGTGATCGAACCCGCCGTCGGGGTCGAGCGACCCACGCTTGCATTCCTGATTGACGCCTACCGGGAAGAAGAGGCGATGAGTGCGGCGGGCAAGATGGAGAAGCGGACGGTGCTCCGGCTCGACAAGCGCCTCGCGCCGATCAAGGTCGCCGTGCTGCCACTTTCGAAGCACGCCGATCTCGTCCCGGTTGCGGAGAAGGTCGCAGCAGCCTTGCGCCCCCACTTCGCGACCGACATCGACGTAACCCAGGCGATCGGCCGCCGCTATCGTCGTCAGGACGAGATCGGGACGCCGTTCTGCGTGACGATCGATTTCGACACACTGACCGACGAGCAGGTGACGGTGAGGGACAGGGACACGATGGACCAGGAACGGATCGCGATGAACGGCCTGGTCGACCACTTGGCAAAGAGGTTGTAGAGAAAGGGACGACGATGACGGTCCTCAAAGGGCGGATCACGGTCCACGGCTCCCGGCCGGCGACCACGGCGGTGGTCGAGCTTCACAACCCTCAGGGCGATGTGCTCGACCAGGTTCAGGTGGACGAAGACGGGTATTACACGTATCACCTCGTCCCGGGCGGATGGGTACTGAACGTCTGGGACGCTCACGGCCATCGGGGTCGCGCGCAGGTGGATCTGCCGCAGAGCAACACCGACTTCGTCGTGGACGTGGATCTCGAGGAGCCGCCGGAGGGCCACGGCTGATCATCTAGTTTCTAGGGGGTTCGACTTACATGGCGAACAAATGGGTCTACGACTTCTCCGAGGGCAGCTCGTCCCAGAAGGAGTTGCTAGGCGGTAAGGGCGCGAACCTCGCCGAGATGACCAATCTCGGTCTTCCCGTCCCGCCCGGCTTCACGATCACGACCGAGGCTTGCAACGCCTATCGCGAGGCCGGTCAGAACTTCCCCGACGGGCTGCTCGACGAGGTCGCCGAGCATCGCAAGCATCTCGAAGAGACGATGGGGCGTCAGATCGGCAACGCGAGCGATCCGTTGCTCGTGTCGGTTCGTTCCGGCGCGAAGTTCTCGATGCCCGGGATGATGGACACCGTCCTCAACGTCGGCTTGAACGACGAGAGCGTCCGGGGGCTCATCACCCAGACCGGTTCGGACAGATTCGCGTGGGACTCCTACCGGCGGCTCCTCCAGATGTTCGGCAAGACGGTCATGGACGTCGACGGGGATTTGTTCGAGGACGCGATCCAGGAAGCCAAGGACGAGAAAGGCGTGTCTGCCGACATCGAGCTCGACACCGAGGACCTCCAGGCTCTCGTCGAGAGCTTCAAACAGATCATCAGGACCGAGACCGGACGCGATTTCCCGCAGGACCCCACCGAGCAGATCCATCTCGCGGTCGAAGCCGTCTTCGGATCGTGGGACAACCGGCGCGCGCAGGACTACCGGCGTCGCAACAAGATCCCGGACTCGCTCGGGACCGCATGCAACGTCCAGACCATGGTCTTCGGCAACCGGGGGGAAAGCTCGGGCACCGGTGTGGCATTCACTCGCGATCCGTCGACCGGAGAGAAGCGTCCGTTCGGCGACTACCTTGCGAACGCTCAAGGTGAAGACGTCGTTGCGGGGATCCGCAACACGATCCCTCTGCACGAGATGGGGGCCGAGCAACCGGACCCGTGGCGTGAGCTGCAGAACCACATGCAGTCGCTCGAGCAGCACTTCAAGGACATGTGCGACATCGAGTTCACCGTCGAGGACGGCAAGCTCTGGCTACTGCAGGTCCGCGTCGGCAAGAGGACGTCGATGGCCGAATGGGTCATCGCTTACGACATGGTCGAAGAGGGTTTGATCGACGACCACACCGCGGTGCGCGACCGCCTGACCGCAGGAAAGCTCGACGAGCTCTTCAAGCCGGTCGTCAACCCGGATCTGAAGAAGAGCAGGGAGCCCGTGGCCCGAGGCCTGAACGCGTCGCCCGGCGCCGCGGTCGGCAAGGTCGTCTTCACCGCCGACGATGCCGCCCGGATGGCGGGAGAGGGAGACAAGGTCATCCTCGTCCGGCGCGAGACGACGCCCAACGATTACCACGGGATGATCGCGTCGCAGGGCATCCTGACGTCGGCGGGAGGCACGAACTCGCATGCCGCGGTGGTGGCTCGGGGCGAAGGCATCCCGGCGGTATGCGGCGCCGACGCAATCAGGATCGATCGCAAGACCAAGAAGATCACTATCGGCGACACCACGCTCTCCGAGGGTGACGTGATCACGATCGACGGAACCGACGGCACGGTTTACGCCGAAGAGCTCGAGACGTCCCCGTCGGTCCTCGAAGCCGCCATCGGTGGCGACTCCGAAGCCCGCGAGT
>DASSMG010000052.1:0-14082 GCA_035688995.1 Actinomycetota bacterium | reverse complement strand
CTCGCTCTGTTGAAGATCGCCTCGGCGATCGAGGATCGGGCAGAGGAGATCGTCCGCCTCGAATGCGAGAACACGGGCAAACCGTTCCAGATGACCATGGACGAAGAGGTCCCGCCGATGGTGGACCAGATCCGATTCATGGCGGCGGCCGCGCGCGTTCTCGAAGGCAAGTCCGCCGGCGAGTACATGGCCGGGCACACGTCTTTCATCCGGCGCGAGCCGATCGGCGTGTGCGCGCAGGTCACGCCGTGGAACTACCCGATGATGATGGCGGTCTGGAAATGGGCCCCCGCCATCGCGGCGGGGAACTGCGTGGTGCTGAAGCCGTCCGACACCACGCCTGTAACCACGCTCAAGATGGCCGAGATCATGTCGGAGTTCCTTCCGCCCGGTGTGATCAACGTGATCTGTGGCGATCGTCAGACGGGTGCAGATCTGATCTCACATCCTGAGCCCGACATGGCGTCATTGACCGGGAGCGTTCGGGCGGGGATGGAGGTCGCCCGGGCGGCCGCGTCCGATCTCAAGAAGGTCCACCTCGAGCTCGGCGGAAAGGCGCCGGTGATTGTGTTCGACGACGCCGACATCGCGAGCGCGGCCGAGAACATCGCGATCGCCGGCTACTTCAACGCCGGTCAGGACTGCACCGCGGCCACGCGCGTCCTCGCCGGGCCCCGCATCTACGACGATTTCCTCAGCGAACTTGCCCAGCAAGCGAAAGGGACGTCGACCGGTAAGCCGGACGACGAAGACGTTCTCTATGGGCCGCTGAACAATGCGAACCAGCTCGCTCGGGTCGAAGGGTTCCTCGAGCGCGCCCCGGAGAAAGCCGAGATCGTCGCGGGCGGTCATCGGATCGACAACGGCGGCGGGTACTTCTACGAGCCGACCGTGGTCGCCGGGCTCGAGCAATCAGACGAGATGATCCAGTCAGAGATCTTCGGCCCCGTCATCACCGTGCAGCGCTTCGACGACGAAGACAAGGCGCTCGCCTGGGCCAACGGCGTCGAGTACGGCCTCGCCTCCTCGGTGTGGACCAGGGACCACGGCCGGGCGATGCGGATGGCGAAGCGTCTCGATTTCGGCTGCGTCTGGATCAACACGCACATCCCGCTCGTTGCCGAGATGCCGCACGGGGGCTTCAAGCACTCGGGGTACGGGAAGGACCTCTCGATGTACGGGTTCGAGGACTACACCCGGATCAAGCACGTCATGAGCAACATCGAGTCCTAACTTTCGTAACTGGGTAACCCTGTAGGGCGCGCTGAACCGCGTAAAAAGCGGGAAAGGGAGGACGACGATGCCCGAAACCAAGCCGTTCCTGATCGCCGGCGAGTGGAAGACCGGCTCCGAGACCTTCGACGTGACGAGCCCCTTCGACGGCGCCACCGTCGCGACCGTCGGATCTCCCGGCCCCGCCGACGTGGAAGCCGCGGCCGCGGCTGCGGAGAAGGCGTTCGAGGAGACGCGCAAGCTGCCGGTGCACGCACGAGCCGAGGCACTCATGCACATCTCGGCGCGCCTCAAGGAACGGGTCGACGAGGTGGGGGAGTTGATCGCCCGCGAGGGGGGCAAGCCGATCAAGTGGGCCAAGGTCGAGGCCGCGCGGGCCGTCTCGACGTTCCGCTGGGCAGCCGAGGAATGTCGCCGGTTCGGGGGAGAGGTGATGCGATTCGACACCGAGGAATCACTCGGCTCGCGCCTCGGCATCGTGCGTCGATTCCCACTCGGGCCGGTCCTAGCGATCGCGCCGTTCAACTTCCCGGTGAATCTCGTCGCCCACAAGATGGCACCGGCGCTGGCGGTCGGTGCTCCGATCGTGGTGAAGCCCGCCACGAAGACACCTCTCGGCGCGCTCCTTCTCGGTGAACTGTTCCTCGAGACCGACCTGCCGAAGAACATGCTGTCGGTGATCCCGATCGGTGGGTCCGAAGCCGGCGAGCTTGCCAAGGACGAGAGGTTCAAGAAGCTCTCGTTCACCGGCTCGTCCCAGGTCGGATGGGATCTGCGCGGAGCGGATCCGAAGAAGGTCGTGACGCTCGAGCTCGGCGGCAACGCCGGGGTCATCGTGCACGACGATGCAGATCTCGATCGCGCCGCCCAGAGGATCGCATTCGGCGGCTACTACCAGGCGGGTCAGTCCTGCATCTCGGTTCAGCGCGTGTTCGTCCAAAAGAGCGTCGCCGAAACGTTCGAGCGCAAGTTGCTCGATGAGGTCGGGAAGCTCAAGACCGGCGACCCGATGGACCCCGACACCGATGTCGGCCCCCTGATCGACAACGGTGCATTGGACAAGGTCTCTTCGTGGGTCGACGAGGCCGTCCAGTCCGGTGCCGAGATCCTCATCGGTGGCAAACGCGAAGACCCCTTCTATTCACCGACGGTCCTGAGACACACCGAGCGGAAGATGAAGGTCCGTCGAGAGGAGATCTTCGGCCCGGTGGTCACGCTCGAGACCTACGACGACTTCGAGCAAGCGCTCGCCTTCGCGAACGAAACCAGCTACGGACTGCAGGCGGGCGTATTCACGCGCGACATCGATCGCATCATGCAAGCGCACCGCGATCTCGAGGTCGGAGGAGTCATCGTGAACGACGTCAGCTCGTTCCGTGCCGACCAGATGCCGTACGGAGGCTCGAAAGACTCGGGGCTGGGGCGCGAGGGGTTGCGTTGGGCGATGGACGAGATGACGGAGCCGCGCGTCCTGGTGCTGTCCGAGGTTCCGCTCTAGTCGAAAACCCTGACCTTCTTCCAGATCGACCGGAATGCCATCGGAAGTACGACGCTCACCCACAACACGACCCCGACGTATCCGGCGATTCCGGCGAAGAAGAACAGTGGGAGGGGGACCAGGAACAGCAGTGTCGCGAGTATCCGACCCACCGGTCCCATCGTCGTCTGGCTGGCGCGCCACCGTGAGTAGCGAGGGTGGAACTCGTCCCGGTAGCGGTCGGGATCCTCGAACTCGCGCAGCGGCCTCGGGACGCTTGCCTTGGGATCCTCGACGAATCGGTGGTAGCACTGGTTGCACCATGCGGCATCCGCCGGCACCGATGCGTTACAGCGCGGGCACTTCTGCATGCGTTGACTGATGCCCACATTTTCTCTCCTTCGGTACCTCTGGGCCGGTATCTGGTCCCTCGTCGGAGTCGCACTGGCCCCCACCTTCGACCGGCGCCGGGTGGTCGACGGCGTCCTCCTTTGTGAGGGAGCGCGCTGGCCCCGGAGACTCGGGTGGCGCTATCGGGCGATCACGTTCGGCCACGTCGTCCTGTGCGTCGACCGGATCGATCGCCGCGTCTGGACACACGAACTGGTTCACGTCCGGCAATACGAGCGATGGGGGCCCTTCTTCGTCCCCGCCTACCTCGTAGCGTCCCTGTTCGCCGTCGCGGACGGCGGCCACCTCTATCGCGACAACCGCTTCGAGATCGAGGCGATCCGGGCCGAGCGTTCGGTCTAACGCCACGAGGTCTTACCCTTCGATGACCCACGCGCAGGAGGCACCGTGACGGTTTCCGAGGACACGCAGGACCTGAAGCAACTCGCAGACGTCGATCCGGATCAGATCCTCGACGGGCTCAACGAGTCGATCACGCGCCGGATGCCGAGCTACAGAGATCTTTACCGCCGGTGGGAGCGCCTCAATTGGAAGGTCTCAGACCTCGACTTCGAGCAGGACCGCGCCGACTGGGCCGACCTCGACGATCTGCACAAAGACCGGTTGCTGTGGACGCTCGCGGCGTTCTACGTGGCCGAGCAACGCGTTGCCGCAACGCTCACTCCCTTCGTGGCCGCGGCCCCCCATCGCGAGCAGCGGATCTTCCTCACAACTCAGTTGGTCGACGAGCAGCGCCATGCCCTCTTCTTCGACCGCTGGTTCGAGGAGGTCGCGGGAGTCGGCTCGTCACGCGACTTGAGTGCGCGGCTCGCGTTCTCCCGCAAGTGGGTCGGTCCCGGATTCGCCCCGTTGTTCGACGAGTACCTCGAAAGCGTCACGTCGCGCTTGCGCGACGATCCCAGCGACGTCGCGCAGTTCGCCAAGGCGGTGGCGATGTACCACATCGTCATCGAGGGGGTCCTGGCGCTGACCGGTCAGAAGTTCATCCTGGCGTGGGCGCGCAACAACGGGATCCTGCCGGGGTTCCGCGCCGGTTTCACCGCGGTCGCGCGCGACGAGTCCCGCCACGTGTCGTTCGGGGCTCGCGTCATCCGTGATCTCTTGAACGACGACCCGACCCTGCTGGCGCCGATCCAGGAGGGCCTCAGCGAAACGCTTCGCCTGGGAACCGCGCTCTACCAGCCTCCGAACGGCGACGTCACGTTCACGAGCGCGTTCGGTTACTCGCTCGGCGACCTGTTCGCCTACGGCGGGACGCAGCTCGAGAAGAAGATGCGTGCGATCGGCATGCCGAGCCCCCACGTCGATGTCTGGGTCCCGCCGATGGACGCCGAGTGGCCTCCGCCCGGCGGCGGGCTCATCCCGAACGACTGGGGCCAGCGTGCGATGGCCTCGACGATGCGAGCGATCCGCAAGGCCGTTCCGCGCTTCGCTCCCGGTGTCTCGATCATGATGCTCTACCTGGGTTTCCGGCCCGAGAAAGCGGCCGGTATCGATGCCGTTTGGGAGTTCCACCTCAAAGGTCGCGGCGGCGGGATCTACACCGTCACGGTGCGCGACGGTTCCTGCCGGATCGACATCGGGCCCGGCGACAGAACCCCCGACGTCGTGTACGAGATGGACGCGATCGTGTGGGCCGAGCTCACCGCCGGCTACGCGACCGGGGACGAAGCGGTTCTCCTCGGAAAGCTCCGCATCACCGGCGATCCGATCCTGGGCCGGATCTTCAACGAGGTTTTCTCTCCTCCCGGGGAGCCGCTTGTCCACGCCGCGTCGCGCGAGATCCCCACCCGCGCGAACGAATCTCGGTCGTTCCGTCTCCGTGCGCCGTCGGTGAGAGGGCTCGTGTCCCGAGCAATAAGTTGCGTCAGAGCTGCTTAGGACATAGCTCGTTACCGCGCGGGGTCACTCGCGCGCCGACACCAGGTCCGCGTGATGCAGGAACGGAGTCCAGTCGGGACGGAACCACCGCGATCGTCCATCACCCTTTAGCTCGACGTGCCAACCGTGGATGTGCACGAGCCGGTGATGGGCAGGACACAACAGGATGAGGTTCTCGGGAACCGTCTGCCCTTGGGGCCACGGCACGATGTGATGAACCTGAACGAAAGTCGTTCGTTCGCACCCCGGGAAAGTGCAGCGATTGTGATCGCGGAACTCGATCTGGCGCCGCATCCCTCGCGGGACAACGTACGAGGGGCTGCCGATCCCGATGATGTTGCCGCCACGCTCGTGGATCACCCTTTCAACCCGGGACCCGCACATGAGAAGGTCGCCCATCGACTTCGGCAGGGGCATTCCGTTGCGACCGACGGGGTTGCCGTCATCGCCGACCGTGACGTGCACCACGATGGTCGCGCGATCTGGATCAGGGTCCTCGGCGATCTGGGCCATCGCCATCGCAACGAGCGCGTCCGCCCGGCGTTGATCGATCGTCGACTCGCGGTCTGGTCCGTCGACGGGTGAGCTCGCGAGTTTGTCGGCCAGCCGATCGATGGCAGCCGCGAATCGCATCCCTTGGTCTGCGGGAAGCGTTCCCCAGAACGTGAAGGTTGTGGGGTCCTGCCACCACCACTCGAGGTTGCGCGACCGATCCGCCCACCGCGTGTCTTCCACGTCTTCGCGCCGGGCGCGGTCCGCCCGCGCCCGGATCGCGGCAGGACCGGCATTGCACGCCCACGCCAGGACGGATTCAGCTTGTGCTGGGGTGGGGAAGCGCGCTAGTTCCATGAATTGGTCGAGCGACAAACGGCCTTTCTCGAGGGCGGCGGCAGCGCGCGGCATCTCGTCGATCGCGTACGCGGCCTCGACCATCCGTCGGGCCTTCCAGCGTGAGATCCCCAGGCGAGGCACGAGCCACGAAGCCACGTCCTCGGACTCGTTGTCGGTCCGCCATACGCGGCGCAGGTCGCACTCGACGATCATCCGAAGCAGCCGGATGCCACTGCAGTTGAAGGCGGCCACTGCCGCACCGAAAGCATCGACGACGGCGCCACTGGTCGAAGACTCGTCGATCTCAGGAACCGTTTGGCACACGCGCACTCCCATCTCGAGCAAGAGCATCTGAAGCACAGCTCAGCTCGGCGGGTGCGCGGTTCCCACCTGGCTCTCCTGGAACTATATCGAACATACGTTCGCCCCGTCAAGGCCCGGCCATGCCTCACCGGAGCCCGAAGGATGCAAGAATCCCCCGCCAGGCGATGGGGCTCGCCTTCAACCGCAGACGGTCTGCTGATGGCTCCTACGTCGGACGAAGGGAGCAGACCGTTGCGTACGGCGATATGGGTCGGGGTAGCAGGGTTCTTCGGCGCGATAGCCCGATATGGCGTGGCCGGGCTCGTCAGCCGCGTCGATGAGGGCTTCCCATGGGGCACCTTCGTGGTGAACGTTTCGGGGTGTTTCCTTTTGGGTCTTCTGGTCGCGATGTTTGCCCACCGCTTCGTCGTCCACCCCGACCTCCGAGTGGCGTTGACGGTTGGGTTCTTGGGTGCCTACACGACCTTTTCGACCTTCGCGCTCGAGACGTTCGAGTTCGGGGAGACGCACTCGGCCGGGTTGGCCGTGGTCAACGTTGTGATGTCCCTAGCGACCGGGTTGGCGGCGGTCTGGCTCGGAACCGCCTTGGGACGATCTCTCTAGCTTCCGTCGCCGACGCGCCGGCACCGTCATGCCGGTGGGTCGGCAGCCTCCTCACGGGCCCGGCTCAGCACGGCATTGCTCATCGCAGCGATCGCCACCACCGCAAGGAGCGCGTGAGCCGCCGCGGCGACGAAGAAGGGGGATCGCAGTCCTAGCGTGCGTCCGAGGAGGCCCCCCAACGCGGCCCCCAGCGGCATGGTTCCCCACCCCATCAAGCGATAGACGCTGTTCACCCGGCCGAGGAGCCGGTCCGGGATGATCGATTGCCTCAGCGACACCGTGATGACGTTCCACGCGACGATCGGCCACCCCAGGACGCCGATGCCGATCCCGGTCACCACCGGGTTGCTCGACAACGCGACGACGAGATAAGCGGCGGCGGACACCGCGAGGCAGATGAACAGCGTCGTCCCGCTTCCGACTTTCCGGGAGAGCGGTGAGACGGTCACGCTTCCCACGAAACTGCCGATCGCCAAAGAGGTCAGCAACAACCCGTAACCGGCGTCGCTGAGACCGAGGATCTCGATCGACACCAACACGAAGATCGAGAAGCATGCGGTGCTCATCATGTTCTGGATCCCCAGGAAGGCCGCGAGCGTCCGCAGCAAGCGATGTGCCCACAGCCATCTGAGTCCCTCGCCGATGTCGTGTCGCAGTTTCGTGACCGCGTCGGGGCGATCGGCGACTCGGAAGGCTCCGACGAGCGACACGATCAAGCCCGCTGCGATCGCGAACGATGCCGCATCGAGCAGGAACGGGACCGCCATCGCGATCGCGAACAAGAAACCTCCAAGCGGAGGACCGACGAATTGGTTCGCGATCAACTCGGCCGCGTAGAGACGTCCGTTCGCTTTCTCGAGATGGGCTCTCTCGACCAACCGGGGCATCAGGGCCTGTGCCGCGTTATCGAACATCGTCTCGGCGCATCCGAGACAGAACGCGATCGCGTACAGGAGGAAGAGGGGGGCCAGCTCTCGGAGAACGAAGAACGCGAGCAGGGACATGGCCGCGGCCCGGACGACGTTCGATACCACCATGACGCGTCGGCGATCGAGTCGATCTACCAGCGCTCCGGCCGGTAGTGCGAACAGGAACCACGGGAGCGACGCGGAGAAGTCGATGGCCGCGACGCGTGCGGGATCGTGGGTCAGGCTGGCGGCGAGAAGGGGGAGTGCCGTCCACCGGACGCCGTCGCCGAGGTTCGAGATCGCGGACGCGATCCACAGCTTCCAGTAATTCGCGCCGAGGCGCTCACGCGACATGCGGGGGACGTTAACCGTCCCCCGCAACGACGCGTTCGGAACCCGTTCGAGTTACTTCTGGGGATGCGGCGGAACCCACTTCCTCATCTCGATCTTGAAGAAGTCGAACCCGCGTGCGATGTCGGTTGCTGCGAAGTAGTACACGTCTTTGGTTCCGTCTTTCCGATGTGCGTAGATCCGCGATGTCCACGTCGATGCGCCCGGCGGAACGTAGGTCTTGCGGCGATAGAAGCGCACCGTCGCCGGATGCGTCGTGTAATCGACCGTGTAGCGGAACAACTGGGTGCCCGACGAGTACCACGCAGCCGCGACGAGGTGGTGCGAGTGCGGCACTTCCCAGAAGAGGTGCGAGGTGCAGTTCGAGCCCTGCGCCTGAACCGTGTGGTTCTTGCCGGGAACGAACACCGCTTTCTTGCCCTTCGGGTTCTGCGCTACCACCGGGTTCTTGGGGTTGCGAACGTCGAACGCCCAGATCCCGCCACCGGGGCACTTGCCCGGCGGGGTGTTCGTGCCTCCGCCGCGCTCGTCGTTGATCGCCACCACTCCGCCGCCCGCGAGGGGGTCGGCCTTGTGCGACACCTGGATGTCTTTGCGGACGGGCTCGTCCTCGTCCATGTTGAAACCGGCGTGGCGGATCAACCAGTCGAGCTTGAGGTTCGCGTTCTGGATGTGGGCCTGCTTCGCCTTGTCGGTCGTCCACGAGGAGCAGTCCACGACCTTGACGTCGACCATCGCCTCGGCGGACGCGTCGACGAGCGGACAGGCGTTGTCCTGACCGACGTCGTCGGGATCGGTCAAGTGGGTACCGGTGAGCTGCCCGTTCTTCCAGACGTTCGAAGGGTCGAGCTCCATCGTCGAGTTGACGCATGCGCCGTACAGACGGTGCAGCGCGTAGACGAGGTCGTGGCACGCCGACGGCGCAGGACTTTGGGTGCCGACGGTCCAGCTCTTCTGGAATTGGAAACGCGACACGACCGGAAGGCACTTGGCCGGATCGAGATCGAGGCAGCTCGAGAAGTCGACGATGTCGATGAAGTTGTTGCCCGAGGTGTCGGAGTTCGAGTTGTAGTCGAGCCACGGCCGCTCGGGGTCGATCGTGGAGTTGTGCGACTCGCCCTGCAGGCGGACCAGACCGAGAAGGCTCGGGTTGGCCGGATCGGAGATGTCGACGAACTCCATGCCCCCCCAACCCGGATCGTGGCACCGACCCGCGGCATCGGTGGCGATGACCGCGATCTTGCCGTCGGGAGTGACCTGAACGTCGCCCTCCCACCCATGCGTGGTGCCCAATGCGGTGGAGGTCGTGTTGAAGTCCTGCCCACCGGCAAGGATGTCGATGAGCTGCTGTACCTGGGCCTCCGGTCCGCACACCGCGGCGCCGTAGTCGCTGACTCGGATCGGGTCGTCCGGGTCGGTGACGTCGAAGATCGAGAACCCGAGCGTCGTCGACGACATCACTGCGTAGTGGTGCACGTCGCCGTCGATCGTCTTCTTGAAGAACTCGACGTCGACACCAAGTGGTTTCTCTTCCCCGGTGCCGGCCGGGAAGTTCTTGATGAACGTCCAGTTGCCTTTCTCGAGGGTCGGCGCGCCGTCGAGCGGTTCACCCACGGGATCGGAGAGGGCCCCGATGGCGTGATTCGCGTAAGCGGGCGCCGCCGACAACAGCACTGCCGCGACGACCAGCAAGGCGAGCTTTCTCAAGATGTCGTCCCCCTTTTCGGGCCGCGCTCTCAAGCGCGGGCCCTGTTCCGCCTTTACCTTTCATCCTTAATGTTCGCTACGCGGGCTTTGGTCGCCTGCACAAGACGGCCCGGTTCTGTGGGAAAGACGGAGTCGGGACGCCCTGCTGCGGCCCACACCTCGGCGTGCGCCATCAGGTCCTCGTCTACGAATACGGGTACGGCGGTCGCCAGACCGAAGGGGGGAGTGGCGCCGATCGAGTACCCGGTGATCGCTTTCGCCCTGGTCGCAGAGGCGAGGGTCACCTCCCCGACGCCGGCCACGGCCGCGGCCTTGGCGAGGTCGAGACGGTTCGGCCCCCCTACGAGGAAGAGCAGGGGCCCGTCGGGGGACTCCAGCACCAGGGATTTCACGATCTGAGCGACGTCGCAGCCCACGGCTGCGGCGGCATCGACCGCCGTGCGGGTCTCGGCGGGAAAGGTGCGGGGCACCACGTCCACCCCAACTTCACGTCCCGCCGCGACGACCTGAGCGACCTTCGGATCCATCGGCCGGAGGCTAGACGCGAAACGGCCCCCGGTGGGCAGGGGGCCGTTTCTGGTAGAGGCCGGTCGGTCGCGGGTCCGAACCGGTCTCGAGCGGACTCAGGTGGTGGAAGGGGCGAAGCTCACACCACCGTCCGGCGGGTCCGACCGAGCGCGATGCGCCGGTAGACCCACAACAAAGCCATCGCTACGAGGATCGAACCGATCCACGAAACACCTTCGTTGGAACCGAATACCGCGGTCCAGAGATAGCCACCGATCAGGGCGCCCACGCACCCGACGATGATGGTCCCGAGGATCCCGATCGGATCGGGGCCCGGCATCAAGAGCCGGGCTACCACGCCGACCACGAGACCGACGATCAAGAAAACGATGAATTCCAAGTCGCTCTCCTTGGCTGATTGCTCTTCGTTAGGCTGGATACCCGTTCGAGGCTGCCTTAAACACAATGCATTCGGGCGAAAACGCTCCGTAGTCGCCAGAGGGAGGAGACCCATGGATTGGTCCGGCACGGTATGGGTGATCACGGGAGCGTCGAGCGGACTCGGCCGCCGCACCGCCACGGACGTAGCGGCGGCGGGGGCCCAGGTCTGCGTCGCCGCGAGGAGGGAGGAACGCCTTCGGGCCCTCGTCGACGAGCTCCCCGGGAGCGGCCACAGTTACCACGTGACCGACGTCTCGAAACGAGATGAGGTCGCCGCCCTGGCCAAGCACGTCGAGGCCACCCACGGACGCTGTTCGGTGCTACTCAACAACGCCGGCATCCCGGGCCCCCGGGGGTTCTGGGGCCCGGACGCGATCGAGGACCTCGAGGCGTTGATGGCGACGAACTTCTTCGGTGCGATCAATTGCATCGGAGAGTTCATGCCGTTGCTCGAGCGCTCCGCGCCGGCCAACATCGTGAACGTCACTTCGGTGGCCGGCCGCATAGCGACCCCGGGGATGCCCGCGTACGCGGCATCGAAGTTCGCTCTCGTGGGGTGGACCGAGTCGGTCGCGGCGGAGTTCGCGCGGAAGAAGATCTACGTCTCGTCCGTCGAGCCCGGTTTCATCCCGACCGAGGGGTTCCCGCAAACCGAGATGACCGGCGACCCGATGATGCGCCGCCTACTCGGTACCGAAGCGCAAGTCTCCGAGGCGATCCAGGACGCGGTGAAACATCGCAAGGTGCAAAGAGTGGTCCCGCGCTTCTATTACCTCGCGCAGGTTCCGGAAGTGACCGCGCCGCGTTTGTTCCGGTCGGTCATGACGAAGCTCGCCGGAGTCAGGGAGTCACGGGGCCGGTAGCCGGCGTCCACGCGAAGCCGCGAGCCTGTCGGGGGCCTAGCGCGTAGCGGCGCCACAGAGCACCGGCGCTCGCGTACGCGCCGCGCAACAACGCCTCGTCGGAGAGCTGCACGAAGCGATACGCGTATCCCTCGTCGGTCACGTCGACGAGCGCGTATCCGAACGGATAGTCGCGCGGCATCGCCACCTCGACCGCGGGGACCTTGGCGTACATGCGCGTGATCGCGCTGCGGTGCGTGTGGCCGGCAAAAACTCCCCAGACGTTTCCCGAGTCGACGGTCGCGTGGAGCCGCCCCGAGTCGCGATCGTTCAGCCCGAAAACGACCGGCGGGAACGCGGTGAACGGTTGCGGTGGGTGGTGCAGGAACACGAACCCCGGCCCCGCGTCGGGCGCGGCAACTTGCGCGAGCAAGTCGTGCTGCGGTGGAGAGAACGCTCCCCGCACGACCGCACCACCAGGTCCGTCGAGGAACGATCCCGAGGCGAAGTCGAACGCCGGGAACGGCGACGCGGCATGCTCCGCCGAATCGAGCACCAGAAGGTTGACTCCTTCGTGCCGGATCAGGATCCCGTCGGGATCGCGTCCGAACGAGCTCGAGTAGAGATCGCGGCCCCCGACGTCGCCGGTCGCGTGCGAGAACACGTCGTGATTGCCCATCATCGTCGTGAGCGGCACGGTCAGTTCCGACAGCGTCGAAGCGCCGAGCTCGAATTCCTCGGCGTTCCCGTGATCAGCGAGGTCTCCAAGCTGGATGACGAGGTCCGCGCCCGACCGGTTGATGTCGTCGATTGCGGCGCGCGCGTGAGCCTCTCCGCGGGGCGAGCCGAAATGAAGGTCCGCCAGGATCGCGAAGCGGAACTTCACGTCTCCGGGCGGCTCGACGTCCACGGTCTCGACCGGTTCGAACGGGGGCGGGGGAGGGAACTCCTCGGGAAAGACGAGAGCGGAGCGTTCCCGATCGCCGATCTCGACGAGCGCGGCCCCGTCCTCCAGGAACCCGGGCACGTGTCGATCGACCCAATCGCCGAGTCGAGCGATCAGCAGGTTTCCGAACGGGACCTCGGTCGGGCTCTCGCCTACCAATCCGAGCATCCAGGCGAGATGCGCCTCGACGTATCCGGCATCGGGCTTGCGTCCCTTCGCGGCGAGGGCCGCAGCAAGCAGATCGGCGCGCTCGGTGCAGCCGGCGACGAAGCGCTCGTAGGGATCGCCGCCCCACCGCTCGTACAGCTTGGAGCGTGCTGTTTCCACGATCCAGCACGAGCGGATCAGGTCGTCGACCATCTCCTCGGCAAGCTTTTCGGCAGTCATCGGCGGCAAGAGTACGAGCGGCCGCGAATTGTCGGATAACCCTTGCCCCTGGGGGCGGGGGTGGGGGAGTATCGACCCACTTCCCCAGCAGCGCCGTCGTGTCCGCGCGCCTGGGAAGGAGTGAGGTGAGCATCGCTCACAGGATCGAAGAGGTTCGTCGCACCAGCGACTGGGACCAGTACTTCTTGAACCTCGCACGAGAGACCGCGACGAGGTCGAATTGCATCCGGCGGCAGCACGGTGCCGTGATCGTCAAGAACCGCCGTATCCGTTCGACGGGATACAACGGGCCGCCGTCGGGGCACCCACATTGCGACGAGGGCGCGTGCCCCCGGGCCAATTCGGATGCGGCGAGCGGCTGGGGTCACGACAACTGCGTGGCGATCCACGCCGAGGCCAATGCGATCCTCTACTCGGCCCCCGAGGAGCGCGAGGGCGCCACGATCTACATCACGGGCGTCCCGTGCTTCACCTGCGCCAAGCTGATCGCGAACTCGGGGATCAGCGAGGTGGTAGCGACCGGCGAGCCCTACGAGGATTGGGAGAGGGTCAGGAACTTCCTCATGGACTGCCACGTCCGCGTCCGCACCCTCTAGCAAACTTTCGTAACTGAGTAACCGCGTAGGGCTCATTCAGACGCGCGGAACCGTGACTAGAAGGGCTTCGTGGCCTCGACGAGCGTTGCCAGGCGCGCCCGCGACGAGGTACTCGTTTGAAGACCCGCTCTAGCCAGCTCACGTGCGACGTCCCGCCCCGGACGAAGCAGCGTCGGGAGGTGCTCGCGGGTCGCTTCCGGTAATGCCGCACCGACCGGCGCGAGGACCACCGACACGAACAGCGTTCCCCCCGGAGCGAGCACCCGCGCCAGCTCGCGGACCGACGGCACCAATCCGGGGATGACCTGGAGCCCGTTCGAGCATGTGATCGCCGCGAACGTTCCGTCGGGGAACGGAAGGTGGTGTGAATCCGCCTGGACGGTGACGAGATTCGGGACACCTGCCGCAACGGCGCGCTCCCGCGCTTCTTCGACCATCCCTCGGGCGATGTCGAGCCCGACCACGAGCCCGTCGTGGTGGCGCGCCATCTCGAGCGTGAAGTAGCCGGTGCCGACCGGCATGTCGAGGATCGGCTCCCCGGCGGCTACCGCGACCGCGGCCCGGCCCTGTTCCATCACGAGATCGTTCAGCCGGCCTCCGAACAGCCGGAACGCGCCGTGAACGACGAGGGGGTCGT
>DASSMG010000051.1:0-5493 GCA_035688995.1 Actinomycetota bacterium | reverse complement strand
TCGTCGAAGGTCACACCGTGGGACGCGACCTCGACGTCGATCACGGATCCGTCCCTCTTGCGGTGACGCCACAACCCGTGGTTCATCGTCCACGGGTTGACCGTTTCCATGTGTTCCTCGAGAGCTCGCACGTCTTCCTCGGGCCTGATCTCGCGCAGCGTCATGGTGAGGAACTCGTCACGCTGATAGCCGTAGTGGTGGACCGCTGCGTCGTTCACGGCGAGGAATCTCATGTCGTTGGCGTCGTAGACCCACATCGGCAATGGGCTGCTCTCGAAGAGCAACCGCGCGCTCTGCTCGCGCCGCTCGAGGGCGTCGGCGATCCCGACCAGGCGCAACAACACCAGGAAGAAGATGACGACGGTCCCCATCAGCACGACGGTGAAGTCGACCGGGAGCGCCCGGACGACCTGGACCAGGTAAGACATCCACCCCGTCAGGGAAGCGAGCGAGAACATCACGATGCGAGCGGCGGTCAACCGGCTCTCGTGGTGCCCGACATCCGTGAGTGCTTTCATCGACGGGTGCAGCGGCGCGGCCCCCGCGAACAGATAGGCAGCCAGGAAGAAGATGTTGAATGGGCTCGTCTGTGTCAGAGCACTCCCACCGCTGAGGGCCGGAACGACCATCGTGTTCGCCACGAGGCTGGACACCATCGCCGCGATCAGGAGCGAGAACGCCGTGGTCCGCGCCCCGCGCGACAGAGCCAAGCGCACGGACACCGCCAGGAGAACGAGATCCGCCACCGCCGAGCTCATCGGCGATAGCCGAGCGCCGAGCGAGAACGACGCGTTGTGTGCCAACGGTGCGAGAACGAAGACCCAGAACGGGATGGCCGCCCCGATGACGAGGATCGACGCGTCGATCAGGGTCGTGCGGTCGCTCTCACCACCCCGGCGGCTGTAGATGAGACTCACCAATGCCGCGATCACCAGCACGTATCCGATCGCCTGGAAGATCTGCTCGAGGAGCGTCTGGGGATCGCTGGGTCCGACACCGATGCGCGCTACGGCCCGCGCCAGTGTGTAGGCGGTGAAGAACGCCATCCCCACGGCGAACAGCATCCACGGACCCGTCCGCTCGGGGCGGAACATCCGTACCCCGACCACGATGGCCACGACGTTGGACAGCGGGAACGCGACTTCGATCGCGGACCGGACGCCGGTCGAGAGCGGGAACGCGAAGAACGCCGCGATCGCGGCGAGGCCTAGCGCCGAATAAGCGATCCACCAGCGGCGAGAGCCGCCCGATGGCCGTCCACCCATCTTCGTCCTCCCTCTCTAGGAGGTTGTCGGCGTGGAGCGGCCCGTACCTTCTACGTAATCAAGGCAATCCCTAGAGGGCGCCGAAGTGGACCCCGAGCTCGGCGGCGGCGACCAGTGTCGATACATCGTGGTCCGGCGTGACCTGTTCCTGCAGCCGGTCGATGAAAGCTTCCACGGAGGGGTGATCCGGCGGGATCCGGGCGGCGGCCCAGAAGGTCAGCGCGGTCGCGAACTCCTCCGGCCCCCACCACTCCTCGTCCCACTCTCTGGTCCACCGGAGGGCCCACTCCGCCATCTCGGTCCGAGGGCCTTCGGCGAGCCAGTAGGCGCCCGCGGCGGCGAACGTCGGATAGGCGCCGCCGGTGAAGCGGCCCTCCATGTCCGCCTCCCCTCGAAGCAGGACGATGGCGCGCGGTCCTGGATCCCGATCGACCGCGAGCAAGGCGCACGCCGCCGCCGCGGTCGCCCACACCCGTCCGGCCGCCGGCGTGTCGAGCTCGCCCGGAACGTCGTCGGGAGCATCGAGCCATGCCTCCGCCGGCGTCCGAACCTCCTGCAGCCAATCCGCCGCGATCACGGCCGGTCCGGAGACGTCCTGCCCCAGGACGGTCAGACGGCACAACTCGAGGGCGGTCGCACCGGGCGAGGTGCGCCCGCTGGGCCCGAAGAAGCCGCCCTCGGCGTCCTGTCCGGGGATAGCAGGCAGTTCGCCGGCAGCCCCATCGAGACGAGCGGCGCGCCAGCGGATCCAGGCGTCGTCGGACGCAGCGCCGCGCTCAACCGCACTGGCTACTTCGATCACGCCGGGGTCATTGCCACAGCCACCACGTGACTCGTTCCGGCGTGAGAACGATGACTCGCTCGCCCATGTCGACGTCGAGTTCGGGATCGCGGTACTGCGGATAGCGGTCGGCGAGCTTCTCTCGAACGTCACGATCGTCCATCCGCGCCGCGCCTCGAACCATGACCCACCCGAGCTGCGTCCAGTCCTCGTCCCAACGTTCGAAGAGCAAAGTCGCCGTCCCGTTCGCTTCGATGTTGCGAACCCGCTTGAGTGGCTTCCCGCTCTTGGGTTTCTCATCGACGGGCATCACGATGTCGTCGCCGTCGATGACGAAAACGACGGGCACGGCGTAGGCCGCGTCCTCGCCGAGGGTCGACAGGATCGCGTGCCGCGATCCGGTGACGATAGCGGTTGCTTCGTCGGGTAATTCACTCAGCGACCGAGCGGATCTCGCGTCTGTCATGCATGCCTCCCCGACTTCGTGATCTTGGGAGCTTTCTGACTCTCGACGTCTCCGGGACGACGATCGGGCGGCCGTTGCGGTTCGACGGTGACGCCGCGCAGCGACAACCGCTCCCCCGACCATGGACCGGGAGGAGCGACCACGCGGTTCGCGATCTCGTACGCGATCGACTCGTAGTTCACCCGCCATCCCTTGAAGTGATCCCACGCCTCCTCGGGACTTCGCTCCATGGGGAATCCCGTCTGGTTCAGTCGTTCGACGCCATGGAGGTATTCCTCGTAGGACAGCGCGATCGGATCCGTTGGGAAGGGGTCGGGGTCGTACGGGACGTTGATCACGTCGGCTATGTAACGGAGCGAAGTGAACCCCATCCGGAGACAGAGCCGTGCCTCGGTCGGAGCCGTCGTCGGACACATCGCGAGGTAGAGGGCCGCCGAATCCATCACCGAGAGAAGGGCAAGGATCCAGGACCGGAGCGGATGTGGAGACCGGAACCAAACGAGTACCGGGTACGTCGTGTGACTCTCCGCAACCTCGGCCGACCATCGTTCCCACTCGTTATAGAACGCGGGCAGGTTCCCGGTGAGCCCGACCAGTTCGTGGCGGGCAAGGATCTCCGGCCCCCATGCCGGAGCGCCGGCGCGGCTCTGCAACATCGTGACGAGGGTCTCGCGGCGGTTGAACGCCGAATAGATCGTCGGTAGGTACGCGATCTGCAGAGCGATGACGATCAACCCGGTCAGCCCGGCCGCGAAGTCCACGACGGTCGGTGCCCTGCCCTGGGTCGCGGAGATGCCGAGCGTCAACATCGAAGACCCGCTCTCCCGGATGGCCGTTCCCAGCGAACCGCCGAGGAAGGACCACAGGATCAACCCGTAGCCCAGAAGGAAGAGCCCGAACCAGACAACGAGCAGCACGATCAAGGACACCGGCGACGACAGCGCAAGGATCTTGTCCTTCACTTCGTAGGACCGGAAGCGTCGGGCGAGGAAGACGAAGAAGGCTCGGACGAAACGTCTGGCCACCACGACGGAGAGCCGCGACACGAGCGCGCGCGGCACGACGAGTGTTCGGATCAGGCTGCCTGCGGTCCCGATAACGACGAACAGCCCCGCAACCAGGGCCACGATCTCGATCCCGCTCATTGCGTCCTCGCGAACTGTCCGGGGCGGCGACCGGTCCCCGGGGGCCCGGCGAACGCCTGCGCGAGGGCGATCCATTCCTCGGCAACATCGCCCGAAACCACGAGGCCGGTGTCGTCGGGGTGGCGTCTCTGGGTCACGACCAGGCAGAAGTCCATCGCATCTCCCGTAACGCTCTCGGTCGCATCTTCGTTCCACACCCAGCGCTGAGAGTCCGGGCCTAGTAGCTCGACCCGCACCGGCGTCGTCGGAACCTCGCGTCCGTTCGCCAGGAAGCTGTTGGGTAATGCCCGAACGCCGAGGTGAGCCACGTGTCGAAGCCGGTCGGAGGGCGCCCGCTCGATGCCGAGAGCATCGACGACATCTTGACCGTGAGCCCACGTCTCCATCAGACGGGCGCTGATGAAGGACGCCGGGCTCATGGGGGGGCCGAACCACGGCACGCGCTCCGAGGCATCCATGGTCGCGAACGCGTCGAGCATCTCGGAACGCGCGGTCCGCCACCATCCGAGGACCTGCTGCGGAGACCATTCCCGCGCGCGACGAAGCGGACCTTCCATGAAGTCATCTACGTCGCGAGCTGCGTGCGACAAACCGGTCTTGAACGCATCGGGGTCGCGCACCGCCAGCGTCGCTTGCTCGTCGAAGAACGCCAGGTGGGCAACCTGGTCGCGGATCGTCCATCCCTCGGCCGGCGTCGCCATGTCCCACTCGGCATCGGTTACGGCCGCGACGACCGCGTCGAGCTCGGCATGTTCCCGAGCAAGATCGTCGCAGAGCGCAGCAAGGTCGACCACCGAAGCATCGTAGAACGGCGAGTGTCGGACGACCCCGTACGATGACCGCTTCTCACGGCGACAGGAGGTAGCGATGGCCGAACGCGACGGCGGGAGCGGCTTGGTAGTTGCCGTGACCGGCCCGACAGGTGCGATCGGAAAAGCACTCGTGACGCGCCTCGACGTCGACCCAAGGATCGAGCGCGTCATCGGTATGGCGCGGAGTCCTTTCGACCCGGCCGACCTCGGCTGGACGAACGTGGAGTACCGGCGCGGCGACATCCTCGACCGGGCCGCCGTGGACGACTTGGTCCGCGACGCGGACGTGGTCGTGCATCTGGCGTTCATGATCCTCGGTTCGGAGCAACAGGCACGCCGGGTCAATCTCGATGGATCGCGCAACGTGTTCGAAGCGACCTTCGAGAGCAAAGCGAAGCGGCTCGTCTACACGTCGTCGGTCGCGGCCTACGGATTCCACGAGGACAATCCCGATCTGTTGGACGAAACCGTCCCGCCGCGCGGTTACGAAGATCACTACTACTCCGCCCAGAAGGCCGAGGTCGAGACCATGCTCGCCAACCTCGGGAGGCACTCCGATGCAGACGTTTACGTCTTCAGGCCGTGCATCGTCGCGGGGGCCGAAGCGACCGAGCTGATAGAGAACATCCCTTACGTGCAGCTCGGCGAGAAGATCCCGGCCCCCGTTCGGAGCCTGGTGGGCACGATCCCCCTGCTACGCCCGGTCATCCCGGACCCCGGGATCCCGTTCCAGCTCGTTCATTCGGACGACGTCGCACTGGCACTCAGCGCGGCAGTCGTGGGTGACGGCGAACCCGGCGCTTACAACCTCGCAGCCGACGGGGAGGTCACGCTGACCGACCTGGCGCACGCACTCGGTTGGTACGCGATCCCCGTCCCCGAACTGACCATCGACGTCACCGCGCGGATCGTCTCGCGTCTTCCGTTGATGCCGTCGCGCGCGGCATGGGTGAACGCGCTCCGCGTCCCGGTGTTGATGGACTGCACGCGGGCGCGCACGAAACTCGGTTGGGAACCTCGCTTC
>DASSMG010000050.1:0-11896 GCA_035688995.1 Actinomycetota bacterium | reverse complement strand
GGATCGTTCGTCACGCGATCGCCCAGGACCAGATCGCGTTGGCTCCCGCGATCTGGAGCCGCGACCACCGGGCGCTCGCTTACGGGAGGCGTTATGGCCGTTGAGCCCACCACGAGCGCGAGCACGATCGTGCTCGCGGTTGCACTCAGCGCGACCGCGCCGATGCGTCGCAACCCCAGCGCGGCCTCACGGATCTGCGTCGCGAATGCGGCCAGCAACGGCGATGATGGTTCGAAGAAGGGCCGTCGCAACGTCGTGATGAAAGCGTCGACGATGTCGGGATCGAACTGCGTTCCCGACGCCGCGGTAAGGGCATCGATCGCCCCCGCGCGGCCGAGTCCTTGGCGATAGGGCCGCGTCGAAGTCATCGCGTCGTAGGCCTCGGCAACCGCGATCATGCGTGCGAACAACGGGATCTCGAGGCCACTCAATGAATCCGGGTAGCCGCTGCCGTCCCAGCACTCGTGGTGATGCAGGATCGCTTGGGCAACGTCGGCGGGAACGGAGCGCGCGATCAGCTCCCGGCCCGCCACGACGTGCGACTCGACGACCGCCCGTTCCTCCGCGCTGAGGGGGCCGGCCTTGTGAAGCAGGTGGTCCGGGATGGTTACGTTCCCGACGTCGTGAAGCGTGGCTGCCAATGCGACAGATTCCGTCTCTACCTCGTCGAGATCAAGGGCTCGGGCGAGTTTCCGCGCGTGTCGTTCCACGCGACGTGAGTGCCCGAGCGTGTACGAGCTCATCGCATCCAACGCCTCCGCGATCGCTCGCATCGCGCGGACGCGTACACCGGGATCGTCCACGCCGGTTCCGGTGGGGTTCCCCCTTCGATCCGAGCCCAATACGTTGAGAGCGGCGTCGATCGTGCGACGTGAATTCCGACGCCGGATACGGCTCCACAGCATCAAGTCCCCGAGCGGCACTCCCGCGGAACCGGGCTGGGTCGCCCACACTCGGCTCGCGGCCATGACCGCGAGGATCGTCAACGGGATCGCCACAAGGATCGCAACGAGAAGGTGCGGATCCGTACGCCTGAAGACGAAGAAGGAGAAGGCTATGAAGGCCGGCGCGATGGCGACGGCTGCCGTAGCTGTGATCGAAGCAGCCAGCGACGCCCGTGGCGTTGCGTTGACGGCTTCCTCTGTGATGGGTGCATCCGTGCGCATCTGAACTCCCGCGATCACAAACCCGAAGGAGGGGGCCCGGCTTGGGCCCCCTCTTTCAGGATGAAAGTTATCGGGTGGCGCGCCGCCTGCTGCGGATAAGAAGCGCCCCCACCCCTACCATCCACAGCGCCAGCACGATGTAGCCCGTGATGCTCGCCCCTGTGAACGGGAGGATCTTGCCCTTGGTCGACCGTCGTGACCGCGCTCGCTCGTTGCGGTCGCCGAGCACGGTGTCGCCACCGCCACCACCGTTGTTGTGGAGGTCCTCGCCCAGGACGTCATCGTCACAGTTGGCGGGGTTCCCACCCGGATACGGCATCCCAGCGTGGTCCGTGCCCTCGGGGCACACTCGGTTCGGATTCGTGTCCGTGTAGCAGTTGTCCACGTCGCCACCGGGGATCGGCTGACCCGGCATGTCGGAGTCGGCCGGGCAAACCTCGGGCGGCGTGTAGCAGTTGTTGACGTCCCCACCCGGGATCGGCTGACCCGGCATATCCGAGTCGGCCGGGCACACGACCGGAGGCGGTGTGTAGCAGTTGTTGACGTCGCCACCGGGAACGGGTTGCCCCGGCATGTCCGAGTCGGCAGGACACACAACCGGAGGCGAGTTGTAGCAGTTGTTGATGTCGCCACCGGGGATGGGGAGACCCGGCATGTCGGAATCCGCCGGGCAAACGACCGGAGGCGGCGTGTAGCAGTTGTTGACGTCGCCACCGGGAACGGGTTGCCCCGGCATGTCGGAGTCGGCAGGACAAACGACCGGAGTGACGTGGCAGTAAGTGGCCTCGGTCTCACCCTGTGGGATCGGCATACCAGCGTGCATGTCGGAGTCGGCCGGACACGTGGGCGGAGGGTTGTGGCAGTAGCTGGCCACGGTCTCGCCCTGTGGGATCGGCATACCGGCGTGCACGTCGGAGTTGGCCGGACAGGTGGGAGGCGGGTTGTTGCAGTAAGTGGCCTCGGTCTCACCCTGCGGGATCGGCATGCCGGCGTTCATGTCGGCATCTGCGGGACAAGTGGGAGGCGGGTTGTTGCAGTAGCTGGCCTCGGTCTGTCCCTGTGGGATCGGCATGCCCGCGTGATTCTCGGCGTCGGCCGGACACGTGGGCGGTGGGTTGTGGCAGTAGCTCGCCACGGTTTCGCCCTGCGGGATCGGCATGCCGGCGTGCACGTCGGAGTTGGCAGGACAGGTGGGCGGCGGGTTGGTGCAGTACGTCGCCTCGGTCTCACCCTGTGGGATCGGCATGCCGGCGTTCTTCTCGGCGTTCGCGGGACACGTCGGCGTGGTCGTCGGCGCGGTGGCGCAGCGACCGGTGTGAGCCGGGTTGCCGTTGCCGTAGTGCGCCCCTACACCCTGGTTGCCGTCACATTCGTAACCCATGTTGTTGCTGTGGGCGCCGGTGTACTCGAGGACCTGGCCCGGAGGGTTCTTGTCGTCGGCGTTACCGACGCATCCGGCGCAAGGGGTGCCGCGGCCGGCGGCGTCGTCGCCCTGCCCGTTCTGGGAGATCCGTCCGTCACACGTGCTGTCGTAAGGACCGTGAACGTTCGATCCGCTGCCGGAGAAGTCGTTGTCGGTTGCGCCGTTGACACTGCTCGCATCGTTGGGACAAGAAGCAGCGGGGCTGTCGCCGGTGCCGGGGCCGTTCGTTGCGCCGTCGGTACCGTTCGTGTCGGTCTTGTGCCCCGGGTCGGCCTGCGAACCGGTGTCAGTCCCCGTGCCCGCGCCGACGTGCCCGTGCGAATCGGGTTCCGAGCTGGCGGGGTACGTGGTGTTGGGGTCGTACGAGACGTTCGACCCGTTCTGTTGTGTCGTCGTCTGATCCTGCGCAGTCGTTTCGGTGGAGGTCGTTTCCGTGGACGTCGTCTCGGTGGATGTCGTCGCTTGTGTCGTCGTGGTCGACGCGTCCGATGCGACGTCCGACGCCTGGGGCGCGACGTCTTTGGGAGCCGAGAAAGACGGCCCGACCGCGACGACCAACAGAGATACGACCGCCGATGCGACGGCCCCTACCAGGAGTTGCTTGATTCGCCCACTACCCCGCAATTCGTTGCCCCTTTCGATCCCGACGCCCCTCGCCCGAAGTGGTGCCCACCGGGTGGGCAAGTAATCCCTTTTCCGCGAGAAGGCGTAACTATACCCGATTCGTCACGTTACGCAGTGGAGCCGCTACTCTACGGAGTTAGGTTCTCCTGGAATCTGGGTTTCAAACCTGAGATTTAGAAAAATCTGGTCCGGAACGCCGATCTGCCGCCTAGAAGAGGAACCAGACGGGCCTGGCGGCCGACGCCGGAGAGGCTAGATGCGGGACGAACGCACGCCGCGGCAGACCAACGGCAGCGCCGAGCGCCGGCGAACGCGGTAGCGACTGAAGTGAACCGATCGGGTCAGAGCCAGCCACCAGAGGGCGGGAGGCACGGACGCCTCGATCCCCTCCGGTACTCGCAACCAAGTGCAGCTACGTTCCACGACGTTTCCTGACCCTGATCCGTTTCATCATCGGCCCCCGTCGATCGGTCTGATGTGAATGTCGGCACTCGAACGAGGGTCGGTGATAGCCCAGACGGGTCATCTCCGAAGGACCGGAAGAACTAGTCCCGGATCGAGGACGCGATGGCTACGGCCCTGCGCAAGCCGACGTCGGCCTCGAGGCGATAAGTGACGTTGCCCGCCTCCCAGATCAGCACGTTGCCTACGAGCCTGGGATCGTCCTCGAGCGTGTTCCCGTCGCGATCGATGTACAGAAGGTGGGGCCGCCCGCTCAGGAAGAACGCGTCCTCACCGGCAACGGTCGTCCGTCGAACGACGGTTCCCATGTCGGCGTACTTCTGCACGATCTCGCGATCGAAGCGCGCCTGGAACTCGGTGATCAGGGCCCCGACCCCTGTGTTGCCGGACGCCGGCAGGTCGTCGCGAGGTTCGTACACGAGCCACACCGCTCCTCCACTCACGAGACTGTCGAAGTAGACGGCGTCGGGGTCGCCGAGGACACTCGGAACCCCCACCGGGAACGACGTCTTCTGCTCGACGCGGTCGATCGTGGAGGGTTTGCCGATCGCGAGGTGTTCGCCGATCTGGCCCGTCGGAGATGGTGGGTTATCGAACGAGATACGCGCACCGTCGACTCCGATGAAGTCCGCGACCGCGTGGCGCACCGACGGCGACGCAACCAGCGCAAGTGCGAACGCAACGACGACGACGGCTGCGGCCAGCGCGACCGCTCGCCACGTGATCCGGGGCGCCCGGCGCGGCCCATCGCGCCGGATCTGCGCAACCGCGGCCGCGGCGATCTGCGGAGCAGGCGGATAGTCGATCCGCGTCGCCAGGATGCGGAGGTCGCGCTCGATCTCGTTCATATCGACTCCCCTTCCAGGACGTCGCGCAGCCGGTCGAGGCCGCGCGACAGGCGCGACTTGACGGTGCCGGGACGGCACCGCATCACTTCTGCCATCTCACGTTCGTCGAGCCCGATCAGGTAACGAAGGGCAACGGCGGTTCGCTCTTGCTCGCGGAGAGAGTCGAGCGCGGCGATCAGGCGATGGTGGCGTTCGTCCTCGAGTGCCGCAGCCTCGGGAGATGGGGCCGCATCCCCCGAGGCGCGGACCTCAGCGGCGCGTTGCGCGAGTTCGAGACGGCGGCCGGAAGCTCGGCGTCGGTTGCGCGCTTGATTGGCGACGATCGTCAGTAGCCACGGCCGGAAGGGCGAGCCGTCCCGGAACCGCGGTAACGCGTAGAAGGCGCGCACGAATGCTTCCTGCGTGACGTCTTCCGCCTCGGCCGCGTCGCGAGTGATCACGTACGCGGTGCGAAAAGCGATCTGTTGGTAAGCAGTCACCAGGCGTTCGTATGCATCTACATCGCCGCCCTTCGCGCGACGGGCGAGCTCGGCATCGTCCAGTGGTCGGCCCTCCACCGTTTCCTCTCACCCTCGTACACCGCCTAGCGCCGGGCGGTTCCCCTCAGGCGAGCGTGACGGTGACCGTACGCACTTCGGCGCCGCGCATCAGCTTCAGCTCGACGCTGCCCTCGGCTGCCCGAAGCGCGTCGTGAAGGTCGTCGAACGATCCGGTCGCCCGGCCCCCCGCCTCGACGATGAGATCGCCTTGCTCGAGACCGGCGGCCGCAGCGGGAGAACCCTCCTCGACCTCGCGCACGAGCAAACCGTCGACCTCGTCGAGGCCCACGGCCCGGCGCAACCGGCGGGCGACCTCGGCCGGAGCGATGCCGACCCCGAGGCGAGGACGGCGCGGTGTGTCACCGCGTCCGAGCGCGCCGATCCTGGAGCGCAACGTGTCGTCCGCAGGGATCGCCAGATAGAAGCCTTCGCCGAGTCGATTGGTGTTGATCCCGATCAAGCGGTGATCGAGGTCGACGACCGGTCCGCCCGAGCTGCCCGGCAGCAACGGAGCCGTGTGCTCAAGGCTCCCGGAGATGCGATGGCCGCGGGGGCCGCGGAAGGAACGGTCGGTTCCGGACACGAGCCCGAAGGTGACGCGCAACCCGCGTCCTCCCGGGTTGGACAGCGCGAACACCGGCGTCCCGACCCCCGGCCGTTGATCGTCGGCCCATGCGACCGGCTCGATGTCGGCGGTGTCGACCTCGACGACCGCGACGTCTCCTTCTATGTCGGTGCCGGTTACGCGCCCGACCGCCGAGCGGCCGTCGTGGAACGAGACCGCCACTTCGGAAGCCCTGATGTTGTGTGCGTTGGTGACGACCTTGCCGGCCTCGAAGACGACGCCGGAACCGATCGCCCACCGATCCCCGATCCCTACGACTGCCCGACCGACGGTCTCGGTGACGTCCCGGACCGACTCTTGGATCTCTCTGAGCGCTTGCATCTGCCCTCCGTTCGTGGGCCGGCCCGCCCTGGCTCGTGATACTTGCTACTTGCAATCCGCAAGTTACCATGAGCACATGACCACTTCTGCACGGAATCGGGAGGCCTCCCCGCTCGAAACCGCCGTCGGGCGGATCGGAGACCGCTGGGCGATGCTGATCGTCGAGGCGCTCCTCGGCGGGCCACAACGGTTCGGGGATCTCGGGACTGCCGTGCGCGGGATCGCCCCGAACGTGTTGTCGCAGCGCCTGAAGGCGCTCGAACGCAACGGGATCGTCGTGGCGCGCCCGTATTCACGGCGACCCCTTCGTCACGTCTACGAGTTGTCGGCTCCCGGCCAGGAGCTCGGCGGCGCGTTGCGGCTGTTGGCCCATTGGGGCGCGCGCTCGTCCGACGACACGACCGCCCCGCGACACGACACGTGCGGCACGGCGTTGGAGACCCGGTGGTACTGCCCCACTTGCGCGGCGGTCGTGGCCGACGACGAGGAGTCCGACCTCAGGTTTTTGTGACGATGCCCTCGAGCGCGTGATACTGCACGCGTGATCGTCTTTGCCCACGGCGGAGTTTCCGGCACCGCCAAGCCGCGTTACGACCTGACCCCCGCGATCGCCGCGGCTTCCTTGAAGCGAACCGCGCTGGACGCCGTCGAAGCGTGCATCCGCGAGCTTGAAGACGACGAACGTCTGAATGCCGGCTTCGGTGCCGTTCTGACGATCGACGGGGTGATCGAACTCGATGCCGGTATCGCCGACGGGCGGCGAGGAGCGTTCGGATCGGTTATCGGAGTCTCCGTCGATCATCCGATCACGCTCGCGCGTCGGGTGCTCGAGGAAACGCCCCACGCGATCCTGGCGGGGGCCGGAGCGGTCGAGCTGGGCCGCGACATGCAACGGGTTGCCGTCTCGCCCGAACAACGAGCAATATGGGAACGCAGCCTTGCGGACGGTTCGCTATCACCGGAGCGATTCGGATCCGACGAGCACGTCGACACCGTCGGCACCGTTGCGCTCGACCACGACGGTCATCTCGCAGCAGGGTCGTCGACCGGAGGTGTACGGGGGAAGTTGCGCGGCCGCGTTGGTGACTCCCCCGTCTTCGGCGCGGGTTTCTATGCGTCGTCGACCGCGGCCGTAGTGGGCACGGGGGTCGGCGAGAGATTCCTCGAGACGCTGGCATGCGCGCGGGTCGCCGATCTGATCGCCGAAAACGTGGCCCCCCAGCAGGCGTGCGAAGACGTCATCGATCGGGTCGGGCATCGGAGCGACGAACCCGTGGGGCTGCTCGCTATCGACCGCGACGGTGAGGTCGGAGCCGCCTTCCGAGGCGCGTCGTGGTCGGTGTGGGGGCCCGACGGCTACGTCGAGGCGGCGTCCCGGCCCTAGCTAGTCGTCGCGGTGAGATCGACGAACGACGGCGACCACGAGCATCGTTATCACCGCCACAAGGGCCGAGGTCGTACCCACGAGGATCATGGCGGCTGACGTCACACGGACATTTTCCCCCAAGCACCTTCCGTAACTCGGCGGCCGGGGTTCTACTTTTTCCCGTGCGAAAGATCACGGTCGCCTTCTTGGGGCTTGCATTGGTTCTCGCAGCGACCGCCCCTGCGGCCGCGGCGGACGTCGACACGATCACGGTCGCCGCGACCGAGAACATCGACATCACCGCCGATACGGGGCACATCACGTTCGGGGTTCGGTCCCGCGATGTCAGCGCGGCGGTGGCGACCGGCGAACTGAGCCGCTTGACCGACGCGGTCCTCCGGGCGCTACGCGACGCGGGTTTCACCGACGACGAGCTCGCCACCAGCGAGGTCACGCTCGAACGCGGCTGCCTCCGTCAATGTCACGACCCCAACCCGAAGGACGGGATACCGAACCACCCCGTCTACGGCTACAAGGGGTCGGCGGCGATAACCGTCGATACGCAGCAGCTCGACCGGTTGGGCGAAGCGATCGACGCAGCGGTGGCCGCGGGGGCCCAGTCGATCCGCGGCATCTCGTACCGGGTCGAGGACAAGGACGCCGCCGTGCTGGAAGCGCTTCGCCAGGCGATGCGCACCGCGCGGGCGAAGGCCGAAGTCATCGCGGAGGAGTCGGGTCGAACCCTCGGTCCGACGCTCGTGGTCACGGAAGGACGGACGACCGCGCCGTCGCAGTACAGCCTCGCGCGCGGGCTGACGGCGGACTCGATCGGCTCGGGTGGGGCGGCGGCCTCGATCCCCTTCCCCGTGGAACCACCGACGTTGCACGCGAGCGCTCACGTCGAAGTCACCTACGCGATGCAATAGCGCGCCGCGCGCTAGTGCCGGACGGAATCCCCCAGCCGATGGGCAAGCGTCCTCAACATCGTTATCGCTATCGCGGGCTGCCCTCGCAGTAGCTCCATGAAGTCGTCTCGAGCAAGCGCGACGCCGCGCACCGGCGATGCTGCTTTGACGCGTGCGACATGAGATGCAGTGTCGTCCAACAACGCGATCTCACCGAAGAACTCTCCGGCACCGAGGGTGACCTCGCGGTCGCGCAACTCGACGACGACGCTCCCCTCCTCGATCACGAAGAGGCCCGCGCCGGGCCGACCGCGCTCGACGAGGACGTGGCCATGAGCCGCATCGAACTCCGTCGCCAGATCCGCCACCCTCGCGAGGGCGGCGTCGTCGAGCGCCGAGAACAGCGGCACACGCCGTAGCTTGTCGAGGTCATCCCTGTCGGTCATCGCGCCATCCTCGCAGGAGCGACGTCGCCCAACAACCGTTACGAGGTCCAGGCGCCTTCCGACGACAGATAGAAATCGTCTCCTGCGAACCGGGCCGTGAAATCGTGGTGTCCACCCTGGTACCTCGAGGGGATAACCAGCGTCGCGGTCCCATCTGCCGACGTCGTCGCGGTTCCGATGGCGGTGCCGTCGGCATAGAACGTGATCGTGCGCCCCGCGATGGGTGCACCGGAGTCGGAGTCCCTCAACCCCGCGGTCAACGTGCGGCGCGATGGCTTACCGGAACCCGTAAGCGACGTTGCGGTGTCCTCTTTCTCCACGACGAAAGACGTCGAGACCGACGAGGGATCGTGATCGGCGTCACCGGCGTAGGCCGCCGTCAGTTCGTACGTGCCGGGACGCTCGGTAAGGACCGGCGTGACGGTCGCGACGCCGTCGTTCCCCGTCGTCGCCTCGAAGGTGCGGGACGAACCACCGCCGCCCAGGGTGAAGGTGACCGGAGCTCCATCGATCGGTGCCCCGACGGAGTCGACGACCTTCGCCTGCAGCGTTACTTGGTCGCCGTACTGGCCCGAGTCGTCGCCGTCGGCAGTGAACGCGGTACTGCTGGAACGTGGATCGACGCTCCCCGGGGCCCACGTCGGCGCGTGGCAACTCGGAGTCCCGCCGTTGATCGGGTTACGAAGCGTGAGGTAGTAGCCACCGTTGCAGACGTCGAGCATCCACCCGGTGAGGAGGAACTCGGCTTCCTGCCAGCCCGCGGCCGGCTCGTTGCGCGGATGGCTGTGCGGGTCGCCGTGCCCGTCGTCGTTCGGAAGGTTGCCGTTCGGCGGAGTGACGTTGCCGCTGTCCCAATAGATCATCGCCGAGCCGCGATACGGATACGACGAGGTCGGGGTGAAGTAAGGGTTCATCTCCCAGTGGCGGCCGGGCGCGAGTCCCGGTGTCAAGATCGGCGCACCGATCGTGCGTGCCTCGGTCTCCGCGGCCACGTTCGTGACCTGGTAGTCACCGAATGCGACCTGGAGCATCACTTCGTGTGACGGCGTGTTCGGGTACGGATCCGTAGTCATGTGATGTGCGTAGCCGTTCGCTTCGCCACGATCCCACAGCATCTGGATCAATCCGAAGACGAGTTGACGCTCGATCGGGTCCGTGTAGTTCGCGTACATGATGGCCCCGTAATCGCCCTCCCAATCGACGCTGCGGTTGAGAAGGGTCGAGTAGTTCATGCCCGGCACACCGAGGATGGCACGCTTGATGTCCGGCGACACCGCGACGAGCGAGCCACCCATGATGCCGCCCTGGCTGTTGCCGTCGTAATACAACGGCGTGTCGGTGTCGGTCGCGACATTGATGAGCGGCTTGCCGTCCTGCTGGAAGGCAGGGTCGTTAACGAAGCCCTCGGGATGCACCGCGGCGCGGCCCAGGAACATGAAGTTGAGGAAGCCTTGCTGCGCGCGGTCGGGCAGCGATGGGAAGTTCGACATGTCCGCCAGGGTCGCGGCGACGGTCGGCAGGTCGTCGGACGACATCCCCCACCAGTCCGCGGCGCAGCCGGCGAAGGGCCCGTAGCGTCGCGGCGACTTGATGTCGCCGACCTGGTCGCGGGTCCCCAGCAGGCCGTGGCCGTACAGGGTGACGTTCTGCGCGGTGTGGTTCAGGTTCATCTCGCACACGAACGGAACGTTCACGAACGACTCGACCGGGTTCTGGTCCGGAAGGCCGTCGCCGGTGATATCTAGCAGGCGCGACCCGGGGGCCGGCGCGTCGTAGTAGACGCCACCGGCCTGGCCCTCGGGCTTGAAGTGCGCTTCCGTCTGTTGGATCCGGTCGAGGTAGTTCGGGACCATGACGCGTCCGTAAACGCGCCTGACCGGCTGACTGTGCTGGACGCCGTTCGAGTCGGTCCAGTTGTCGACCCGCGAGTCGTCGACGCGGTCGATCGTGTAATCGGGGCTGTCGCCCTCCACGATCCGGTCGGACAGATCGGTATCGCCGAGCACTCGCTCGAACGCGTCGTCGCGCATGTGCAGGATCCGTCCGGCGAGGTTGTCCTCGCTCGCGACGGTGAAATCCCACGCGAGGTAGAGGTCGTCCTTGGCAACGCCGGCGCCGTCGAGCACCGGGAAGATGTCCTGGTTGTAATGGTCCTGCCGGTCGGCGTCCGCTCCATCGCCCTGGACGTAGGACTCGAACGCGGATCCGGCATCGATGACCGAGCCGTCGGTCCGCTTGAGGTTGCGCAGCGCCACGATGTAGCGAGTGCCCTCCTCGAGGTTGCGGGCGGGCCGGATGATCAGGGTCTGTTCGCCGGCGCCCACCGCGTCGGGATGGGTGTCGAGCTCGGACCAGAACGGGTGGCGCTCGCCGGTCTCGGCGTTGATGAGAACGATCGGTGCGTCGGTCTCCTTGTAGAGGCCGATGTCGGTGACCTGGTCGCGGTAGTCGAAGTAACCCTGCTCCGTCGGTCCCGCGTTGCTGTGGGGGCGGTCCTGCGTACCCCAGGTGACGTGAAGGTCGAGGTCGGGGACGTAGGTCATGATCATCGAGCCCGGCGAGAAGCCGTCGTTGCGGTTCCATTCGGTCGGATCGACGGGCTTGCCCTCGCCGCCGTTCGTCACGTCTGCGCCGTTACGAGGCATCGCGGCCGGGTTGAGGTTGACGCGCAGTCCCGTGGCGGTCGATGCATCGGGCACCGTGAAGTAGTCGTTCGGGAACGGCAACAGACACGCGGTGGGGTCGATCGGGTCGCAACCGGCGTTCGAAGAGACCGGGACCACCGACGCGGACGCCGGAGCGCTCGCCGCGGGCAGAACCGAAACGATCAGAGCCGGAACGATGGTGGCCGCGAGGGCCCTGACTACGCGCTGAAAGGACATCCTGTCTCCTGTCGCTAGACGGGGCGCGGTCGTACTCACACGCTGGGGTGGGGTTCGGCGCTCCCCGGGCCGAGTCCTTTATGCGTGGGGGCAAATCGTCAAGAAGTTGCGATGATCCGGTGCCCACCGGCCCTGGGGCCGCCCGGCCCCCCTACACTCCGCGCGTGAACGCCCTCGAGATCGCCGGGCTCGTCAAGGACTACGGGTCCAAACGGGCCCTCGGCGGCATCGACATGACGGTGGCGCCCGGGGAGCTCGTCGGGCTGCTCGGCCCGAACGGGGCCGGTAA
>DASSMG010000049.1:0-8499 GCA_035688995.1 Actinomycetota bacterium | reverse complement strand
ACGGAGCCGTAACCTCCGGCAACGATCGTGTTGTCGTCCACTATCGGCTCGACGATCGCGTTGCGCTCGTGCTCTTCGGTGAAGCGATCGACACAACGCATGAAGGCTTCGACGATCTCGGGATCGAATTGGCCTCCCGACGCTTCGTTCAAACGACGACACGCTTCCACGACCGGCAGTGCCTTGCGGTAGGAGCGATCGGTGGTCATCGCGTCGAAGGCATCGCAGACGAGGATGATCCGCGACTCGATCGGGATCTCATTCGCCCGGAGCTTGTCGGGATAGCCGCTCCCGTCGTAATGCTCGTGGCAGTGACGAACGATCGGACGTACGTCCGCGAGACGATCGATCGGAGCAAGGATCTTCTCGCCGAGCTCCGGATGCATCTTGATGATCTTCCACTCCTCGTCGGTGAGCGGCCCCGGCTTCCGCAGGATGTCGGAAGGGATACCGATCTTCCCGATGTCGTGGAAGAGGGCGCCGAGCTCCAGACGCTTCAGATCCTTGCCCTCGATCCCCATCTCAGCACCGACCTCGAGCACCATGTCGGTGAGCGAACGGGCGTGGGATGCGGTGTACTCGTCCTGTGCCTCCAGCGCGTTTGCGAGAGCTTCGACCGTCTCGTAGAACGTGCGCTCCAGGTTCTCGAAGCTCGAGGCGTTCGCGATGGCGAGCTTGGCCTGGTCGCAGATACCCGCGAGGAGCCGCATCTTCTTGTCACCGAATTCGTATTCCTCAACGGTCGGTGCGACCGCAACGATGCAACCGAGGCGGCCGTCGAGCTGTAGCGGTCCGACGGCGAATGGAGTGTCCTCACTGATCGTGCCGACCGCGTCGATGTAGGTCAGTTCGCGATGGGTCGCGACAAACGGCTCGCTGCCCGCAAGGAACCGGTAGGCCGCCTCTTGCGAGATCCGGGCAACCTCGATCGTCTCCTTGTCACCACCGACGTAACCCCAGCAGGCTTCGGTGCGGAGCTCTCCGGTTCCGTTGTCCTGCATCCAGACCGACGTGTTCGGAGAGCTGAGGATCCGCGCCGCCTGTTGGACGACGCGATCGAGCACCTCGTCGAGTCCCTCGGCGGACGCCAGCTCGCGGCTGAACTGCAGCAGCGCGTTCGCGACTTCGGCTTCTTCCTTCTGAGCTTTGTAAAGGCTCGTCTTCTGCATGGCGACCGATGCCTGATAGCTCAAACCCTCGAGGAGTTTCAGGTGGTCGTTGCGGAAGAAGACGTCGGTCGGATGGGGCGAACGAACCGAGATCCAACCCCTGACGCCGTGACCCGTCCGCAAGGGGGCCGCCGCGATGTAACGCGTTCGGACCGCGCCGGGGGTCTGGAAGAACTGTTCCTGGAGCTCGGGCGAGACGATCCACGGAGCTTCGTGGCCCCATAGGAAATTCTCGGCATCGATCGTCTCGATCGCCTCGGCGATGATCGCTTCCCCTTCGGGGTCGCCCTCCATCCCGTAGTGAGCGGCGCAGACGAAGCGGCCGGTCCTGGGCTCCTGCAGCCACAACGAAGACTGCCCGGCCTCGAGCAGCTTGGCCGCCGTTTTCGCCGTCTCCTCACCGATCGACTCGAACGAGGGCGCCTTGCTGACCAGGTCGGCGAACTCGAGGAGTGCTTTCGCGTGCTGGGCCTCGCGTCGTTCCCGCTCGTAAAGACGTGCGTTCTCGATCGCAACCGACGCGTGGCCGGCGAGGACCTCGAGCAGCTGAACGTCGGCATCGCTGAACTGACCGACGCCGAGCTTGGTGATCGCGATGACCCCGATGACTGTTGTTCCGTAGATCAACGGGGTGACGAGGACCGACTCTTCGATGTCCTCCGCCCCCGGCATGATTAGCGCGAAGTCACATTCGAGCGAGTTCGGGATGTTGATCGATCGTCCCGTGAGCGCCGCGCGCCCCGGGATGCCCTCGCCCACTTTGAGTTCGGCGTACTGTCCGTGGACCCGCGGGTACTCCATGAGATCGCCGCGTGCGGTAACGGGCTGCATCGTCCCGTCTTCCTCGACGATGTAGACCCGGCAGCTGTGGTAGTCGATCAGCGTGCGTAGCTCGCGCGTGATCGTGGTGGAGATGGCGGTCACGTCGTTCAACTTGTTCAGCTTGCTGGCGAGGCTCTGCAGCATCTTGAGGTGCGCCACCGAGCGCACGTCGCGCTTGCTTCCCGGAACCGCCACGCCCGGGGTATCGCTGAGCTCCTCGTCAAAGAGGATGACGCGGTTCCCACCCTTGGCTTTCGCGGTGAGCATCGCAGCCTCGGCGTAGGCAACGAGCTCGCGGGCGTTCATCGCGTGCTCCGGGCCCTGAGAGATACCAAGCGATATCGAGATCCCGCCGATGTCCTCGAAGTCGAGCTCGCCGACTCGGTTCAACAAGCGGGTCGCGAGTCCCAGCGCGTCGCCGGCGTCACAGGACGGGAGGATCACGCAGAACTCCTCGCCGCCGATGCGGCACGGGACGTCCGCTGCACGGACCGTCTCCTTCAGTACATCCGCCAGGGCGACGAGCACCGTGTCCCCGGTGAGGTGGCCGTAGACGTCGTTGATCCGTTTGAAGTCGTCGATGTCGAGCATCAGGAGCGCGGTCGAATCCTTGGACCTGTTCGCTCGTTCGAGCTCGGAGCGCAGTCGCTCCTGGAAGTGCCTGTGGTTGTAGAGCCCGGTAAGGGGATCGGTGAGTGCTTGCTGCTCGAGGATCGACAGCAGCTTCGCGTTGTCGAGCGCGAGTGCGGCGGCATCGGCGAAACGTTTCGCCAGCTCGAACTCCTCGGCGGTGAAGTGAGCGTTCTCACCGACGCGATAGATATTGAGTGCGCCCTTCACGGAGTCGCGCGAGACGAGCGGGATCGTGATCATCGATTCGGGATCGTTGGGTGTCCCCGCGATCGATACGACGCGGGGGTCTCGGTGTGCCTGATTGGCGAGCACCGCTTCGCGTGCTTCGACCGCCCACCCGGTGATGCCTTCGCCGAACTTGCAGTGCGCTCCCATGACCTGGTTCTCCCACTGGTCGCGGGCGAGCATCGGCACGAGCGTGCGTTGTTCGGTGTCGGCTTCGTAGATCGTCAGCGCGTCGTAGGGGACGAGCTCGGCCACCGTGTCGGCGATCCTGTGAAGGAGCGCGGACAAGCTCTGCTCCGACAGCACGTCCCGAAATACGTCTGCCAGTCGCCGGTACCACTCGAGATGCATGGCGGAACCGAGCGAACCCCCGTCGCCCCAACCCGCCTCTTGGACGTGCACGTCTTCCCTCCGTCGTCTCGCCTGTGACGGCCTCCCGCCGCTAAGGGTCGTATCGGCCCTCCGGGGCCCCCTCTGAAGCGCGGGAACCGGGTCACATGCCCCAAACGCGACTTGGGGCGGCGGCGCCGTTCGTCGGGGGTGAGGGCGCCGTGCGTGGGGGCCGGAACCGGGGCCTTATCCGGTCACTTTCGGTGGAGGAATCGGCTCAAAAGGGGCGATCAGAACTGACCGTAGGTCCTCAGGATCTCGAACTCGTAGATGATCCGCTGGTCGTCGACCATCGCCCGCCGGTACTCCTCCATGTCGTCGGGGTCCTTGCCGGCGATGACCCGGTAGAGGGCGAGGTTCTGGTCGACGGCATCGGGGCCGTCGAGGATCGTGACCTTCGTCTCGAGCCCGAGCCAGTGCCAGGGATCGTCGCCGAGAACGAAGAGAGTGCTGCGGGGGTCGCGTCGCAGATGCTTGGTTCGAACCCGCGTCTGGGTAGCGGAGCTCCACAGCTTGCCGTCTACCAAACCAACGCTGATGCGGACGAGGTGAGGCGTCCCGTCCTTCTTGAGGGTGGACTGGATCGTGCCGTGGTGCTTCTCGAGGAAGGTCGTGACCTGCGGATCCATGGGTTCGGCCATGCCGCGAGGATAGGACCATGACGCTCGAGATCACGCCACACGCGATCGAGGTTCTGGAGCGTTCGCTCGCGCTCGCCCCTCACGCAGCCGGAGTGCGTCTCCGGATAGCGACCTCACTCGGGGGTGGGTCGATGGTCCAGATCGAGCTGGCCGATGGTCCCTCGGACGGCGAGGAGGCGGTGCAGGCGGGTAGCACCCACGTTTATTACGACCCGGCCTCGCTCGCGTCGATCCCGAATCCGGTGCTCACGGTCGAGACCGAACACGAGAGATTGGCCGTTCGCGGGGGCGAATGACGGTTTCGCGCGGGCCAGCGCGCCCCAGACGGTTGCTCAGTTACGAAAGTTTGGGGTTAGCGGAGGTTTACCCAGACTGATTTCGTTTGCGTGTAGGTCTCGATCGACTGGTTGCCGAGCTCGCGGCCGAAGCCGGATTGCTTGTAGCCGCCGAAGCTCACGATCGGGTCGAACAGGCCGTAGGTATTGATCCACACGGTCCCGGCCTTGAGCCCTTTCGCAACGCGGTGGGCCTTGCTGATGTCGCTCGTCCACACCGCCGACGCGAGCCCGTACATCGTGTCGTTCGCGGTCTGGATCGCGTCGTCGACATCATCGACCTCGATGACGGCGGCGACGGGGCCGAAAATCTCCTCCTGGGCGATCTGCATGTCGTTGCGGACCCCCGCGAACACCGTCGGCTGCACGAAGTAGCCGCCGTCGAAACCCTCTGCGGGTCCCCCACCTGCCACGACCTCGGCACCTTCCGACTTCCCGATGTCGATGTAGCCGGTGACGCGTTCGAACTGCTCCTCCGACACCACCGGGCCCATGGCGGTCTCGTCGTCGAGGGTCGGGCCGAGCTTCATCGCCTGCGTGGCCGACACCAACGACTCGACGAAATCGTCGTGGATCGCCTTCTCGACGAGGATGCGCGTGCCGGCCGTGCAGATCTGTCCCGAGTTCGAGAACACGCCGAGCATCGCACCCTTGCCCGCGCGCTTGAGGTTCGCGTCGGCGAAGACGATGTTCGGTGACTTGCCGCCGAGCTCCAGCGTGACGCGCTTCAGGTTGCCTTCCGATGCGTGCAGGATCTTGCGCCCCACCTCGGTCGAACCGGTGAACGCGATCTTGTCGACGTCGGGATGCTGCGCCAATCCCTGACCCGCCTCGGTGCCGAACCCGGACACGACGTTCACGACACCGTCGGGAACGCCGGCCTCGAGGAGGAGTTGCCCCAGGCGCAGCGCGGTCAAGGGCGTCTGTTCCGCGGGCTTCAGCACGCTGCAGTTCCCGAACGCCAGCGCCGGCGCGACCTTCCACGCGGCCATGATCAAGGGGAAGTTCCACGGGATGATCCCGCCGCACACCCCGATCGGCTCGCGCAGCGAATACACGAGCAGGTTGTCGTCGGTCGGGTAGGTCTCGCCGTAGAACTTCGTCGGCCATCCCGAGTAGTACTGGAACACCTCGCTCGCGGCGTAGATCTCACCCGACGCGAGGCTGATCGGCTTTCCTCCGTCGAGAGCCTCGATCTGGGCGAGCTCGTTGAGATTCTTGCGGATCAACTCTCCGACGCGGGCAAGGATCTGCGAGCGCTTGTGCGGCCTCAGCCCGGCCCAGCGGCGGTCCTCGAACGCCTCGCGAGCGGCCGCCACCGCGGCGTCGACGTCGTCGAGGCCCCCGCGCGGCACGCTTGCGAGGGGCTTACCCGTTGCGGGGTCGATCGTGTCGAAGGTCTCGCCGGAAACCGCATCGACCGCCTTTCCGGCGATCGTGAGCTTCGGTGCTTCGAGGAACTTCGTTACCTCGGGAAGGATCTCTGCCTGGGCCACGCTGCCCTCCTTGTTGGGAAAGCGTCAGCCTACCGGCGCCTCAGCGGGCGAGACCCGAGGCGTAGGTCCCCAGCAAGCGCGTGAAGGTGGCGTGCTCGCTCACCTCGGCCAGCGCTTCGACCATCGCAGGGTCGGCCGCCGGGGCCTCGACGTCTGCATAGAAGACGTATTCCCACGGACGACCGGCGCGCGGACGGGACTCGAGCTTCGACAGGCTCAAGTGGCGTTCGGCGAAGGCACCGAGACAGCGGAACAGCGATCCGGCGACGTGTCCGACCCCGAACACCAGCGATGACTTGTTCGGCTCTCCGAGCGGCGAGTGATCGCGTGCGAGAACTCCGAAGCGCGTGTAGTTGTCGGGATAGGTCTGTATGCGTTCGGCGAGAACCTCGAGCCCGTACAGCTCGCCGGCACGCCGGGATGCGACCGCCGCGGTGGTCCTCAGCTTCTCGTCGACGATGGCCTTCGCGGCTCCGGCGGTGTCGTACTCGGCGCGCAGTCGCACACCCAGCGACGCTAGGAATTCCTCGGATTGCGCGATCGCCTGTGGGTGCGAGATCACTTCGGCGATGTCGTCGAGGACCACGCCCGGAAGGGCGAGCAGACAGTGGTCGACGCGAACCACCACTTCACCGACTAGGTGCAGGCCATGCTTGAGGAAGAGGTCGTAGGTCTCGTTGATGCTGCCGGCCTGCGAGTTGTCCATCGGCACGAGGCCGTAATCGACCCGACCGACCTCGACCGCCTCGAAGACCTTTCGCACCGACGCGACCGGCTGCAGATCGCCGTCGGCGAAGAGCTTGAGCGCGGCGGCCTCGGAGTAAGCGCCGGCCTCTCCCTGATAGGCAACGATCGGTTCCATCGGGCTATCCGACCACAACTTCGCCCACGTCCGAGGGCAACCGCATGATCCCGATGATCGTCGCCGCGCACAGTGCTTCCATCGAAGCATCGATGATGTTGTCGGAAACGTAGCCTGCATCCCACCGTCCCGCAGCATCGGCAAACGTGATCACCACGCGCACAGGTGACGCCGTCCCGCGCGCGGCATCGACCACCGACACGTCGTAATCGGCGAGGCGAACCGCATCGAGCCCGGGCCACGCATCGCGCAAGCACGCGCGCAAGGCTCGGTCGAGTGCGTGAACCGGTCCGACACCCGAAGCTTCCCGCTCGGTGCATTCCGGCCCGATGTAGGCGGTCACCGTCGCGCTCACGTGACAGTCGCCGCCGCGCCCGCGCTCCGTGACCACGCGATACCCGTCGATCGAGAACCACGGCACGACCTTCACGACGCGACCGTCGCCAGATCGAGCTCGACGAGCATCATCCGCGCCGCCGCGATCGCGGCACGAGGATCGGCCGTTCCGGTCCCCGCGATGTCGGGGGCCGAGCCGTGTACCGGCTCGAACATCCCGACGCAGCGACCGGGGCGAGTGCTGCGGTTTGGATGGAGGTTCGCCGATGCGGCGGCCCCCAGGCCGTCGCCGACTCCCGCGGCCACGTCGGCGAGAAGGTCGCCGAACAGGTTGTCCGTGAGGATCACGTCGAATCGACCGTGATCTCTGACGAGGTGATACGCCGCAGCGTCCGCGTGCGCGTAGGCAAGCTCGGCGTCCGGATGGCGAGCGGCGACGCTGGACGTCACTTCACGCCATAACGCCCCCGCGTGCACCATCACGTTCGTCTTGTGCACGAGTGTCACGTGCCCTCTGCGCGTCTCGGCGAGCGAAAAGGCATATTCGGCACAACGTTCGATCGCGTCGGCCGTGTTCACACTGACCTCGAGCGCGCTCCCCTGACTGTTGACGCCGACTCCGGAATAAGCACCCTGAGTGTTCTCCCTGACGATCACGAGATCGAGCTCGGGGAACGGGCGCACGTTCGCGTAGAGGTCGAGCTCTTTCCGCAGTCTCAGGATGACGCCTCGTTCGAGGACGCCGTCCGGGACGCGGGGGTCGCCGACCGCCCCGAACAACAGCGCATCGGAGGATCGGATCGTGTCGATCTCGACGTCCGTGAGCACCACGCCGCCGTCGAGGTAGCGCTCCGCACTCGCCGGTATCTCGGTGATCTCGACATCGGAAGGAAGCTCCTCCAGCGCCCGCGGGATCACTTCCCGACCGATCCCGTCGCCCGGCAACACCGTCACGTGAAGAGTCATCGCGCACCTACCCTCTGGCGCACCCAACCGACGAGTCCTCCGGCGCGGGCGATCTCGGCGACGAACTCCGGCATCGGTTCGGTGGGAAATGCCGCTCCCGTGGTGAGGTTGTGCACGCGGTCGTCGAGACCGACCACGACGTCGTGACCGTCGGCGATCCCTGCCACCGCCTCCGGAGAGACCACGACCTTCAGCCCGGTATTTACGGCATTGCGGAAGAAGATGCGAGCGAACGACGCCGCCACGACCGCGTCGACACCGGATGCCTTGATCGCGATCGCCGCGTGCTCGCGGCTCGAACCGCATCCGAAGTTGTCCCCCGCCACGATGACGTCACCGGGTTGCACCTCGGTCGCGAACCTCGGATCGAGGTCCTCCATCGCGTGGGCCGCGAGTGTGGGCTCGTTGGTCGCGGTGAGATAGCGGGCCGGGATGATCGCGTCGGTATCGACATTGTCTCCGTAGCGCCATGCCCTACGCATGTACGGCCCCCACGAGATCGGGTGCCGCCACCCCGAGATCGTCGGGATGAGACAGTTCGCCGGCGACCGCGGAAGCCATCGCAACGGCGGGGTTCGCGAGATAGACCTGCGCGCTCGGGTCCCCCATGCGGCCGACGTAGTT
>DASSMG010000048.1:0-4776 GCA_035688995.1 Actinomycetota bacterium | reverse complement strand
GCTGGTGCAGAAGTACGGGAGCGCGGAGGAGGCGGTGGCACACGCGTCGGAGCAGACCCCGAAGCTGGCACAGAATCTCGCCGCGCACGCGGACCAGGTCGCCATCAACAAGAAACTGTCGACGCTGGTCGAGGTACCGCTGGACGACGTAGGGCTCGACGGGATGCGCATGGGCCAGTGGGATCTCGACGAGGTCCGCGACCTGTACAAGTCGCTCGAGTTCAAATCGCTGCTGGAACGGCTGCTCGCCGACCTCCCCGATGCCGCGGAAGGTGAAGGCGAGGCCTTCGAGCTCGAGCTGCAGGTCTTCGACACTCCGGCCGCGCTCACCGACCTTGCTACACAACTCGATGACGCGACGGAGATCGCGATCGACCTGACGCCGGTGACGCCGCGCGGGGGGCCGCGGTGGCTGGCGCTGGCGTGGGGCGCCGGCAAGACCGGGTTCGTACCGACGGGCGTTCGCGGTGTTTCGTTCGACGACATCACTGCCGCACTGAAAGACGTGATGTCGAACCCGGGCGTGCCGAAGGTGGCTCACGGCGCGCGTGAGGTCGTCATCTCTCTGTCGGCGATCGGGATCGAGCTCGACGGCCTGCGGCTCGACACGCAGATAGCGAGCTACCTGCTCGATCCGGGGGCCGCCGCTTACGCGCTCGAAGACATCGCCCGCAAGTACACCGGACGCGAATTGAAAGCCGTGGGGGCAGACGACCGCGAGGAGACCGCCCAAGGCGCTCTCGACCTCGGGGGCGAAGATGCCGACGAGCTGGAAGCCGAAGCTGCGTCGCTGCGCGCGCTCGCTATAGCGGAACTCGCCGGAGCGCTCGAACCGGAGCTCGAACGACTCCACATGACCGACCTCTACCAGGAGATCGAGCATCCGCTCGTTGCAGTGCTGGCTCACATGGAGCGCATCGGGATCATGATCGATCTCGACTACCTGGCGGAGATGGCCCGGGACCTCGAGAAGCGCATCGGGGTGCTCGAGACCGAGTGTTACGACCTGGCGGGGGAGCGCATCAACCTCGGTTCGCCGACGCAGTTGCGGGTGCTGCTCTACGACAAGCTCGGACTGAAGACGACGCGGCGGACGAAGAGCGGTTTGTCGACCGATGCCCGGGCCCTGCAGCAGCTCGTCACTCAACATCCCTTCGTTCCGAAGCTGCTCGAATACCGCGAGCTTTCCAAGCTGAAGAGCACCTACGTCGACGCACTGCCCCCACTCGTGGATCCCGACGACGGGCGCGTTCACACGACCTACGACCAGACGGTCGCGGCCACCGGACGCCTGTCGAGCACCAATCCGAACCTCATGAACATCCCGATCCGTACCGAGCTCGGCAAGCAGATCCGCCGCGCCTTCATCGCGGAGGAGGGGAACGTCCTGCTCTCGGCCGACTATTCGCAGATCGAGCTGCGCGTGATGGCACATCTGTCGGGGGACCCGCTTCTTATCGAGGTCTTCGACAAGGGCGAGGACATCCACACCGCGACCGGCACGCGCGTCTTCGGCGTCGGTGTCGACGAGCTCACGACGAAGCACCGCTCGACGGCCAAGATGATCAATTACGGGCTGGCTTACGGGATGGGGGCACCGGGGCTCGCCGAGCGCCTGAACATCCCGCGCACCGAGGCGGAAGACATCATGGACGCGTACTTCGAGCAGTTCGGGGGCGTGGCCGACTTCCTGGACGAGATCGTCAAGCAGGCCCACCGCGACGGCTTCACCACGACGCTGTTCGGTCGCCGCCGCTACCTGCCGGAGCTCGGAAGCGGCAATCCGCGCATCCGGGCGATCGGCGAGCGTCAGGCTCTCAACGCGCCGATCCAGGGGACCGCGGCCGACATCATGAAGCTGGCGATGATCAACGTCGATCAGGCGCTGGGCGACTCGGGCCTCGACACGAAGATGATCCTGACCGTGCACGACGAGCTCGTATTCGAGGTGCCCGAGGACGAGATCGATGCGGCCTCCGAGCTGGTCGAACGGGAGATGACCGGCGTGGCCGAGATGAAGGTCCCGCTGGCGGTAGAGATCTCGACCGGCACCGACTGGTCCGAATCCAAAGCCTGACCGACCCCTACCGCACCGGACGTTTGGACCTGAGTGATCGGTGAGCGAGCATCCGGGCACAAAGGTCGCAGGTGAGACGGAGGTTTGTACTTTGGAGCCCGCATAGCGGGTTCCAGGGAACAAACATCGGTCCGGGCCGGGTCGAGATGAGCCGGGCGGGGAGCGCGAAGCGTTTGAGCGCTTGGGAAGGCGCCCGTATACTCCTGCGAGCCCCCAGGACGGGGGCACTTTCACGTACGGAAGGAATGGTTACCTAGTGGCAGACGCGCAAGACGGGGCTGCTCAAGCCTCGGGAAACTTCCCCAGTTCCACTGAAGAATCGATCCCCGACGGTGCCGGCGGTGTGATCACCCGGACCGCCCCCTCCACCTCCGGCGAGAGCTATGCCGGCGGAGTCATCGTCGAGAACGACGTGGGCGAGTCCCAGGAAGAGCTCATGGCCGCGATCGAGGCCACGATCAAGCCGTTCGACGAGGGCGACCTCATGACCGGCACCGTGGTCAAGATCGACAAGGACGAGGTCCTCCTCGACATCGGCTACAAGTCCGAGGGCGTCATACCGTCCCGCGAGCTCAGCATCCGCAACGACGTCAACCCGAGCGAAGTCGTCAGCATCGGCGACGAGATCGAGGCCCTCGTCCTCCAGAAGGAAGACAAGGACGGGCGCCTGATCCTCTCGAAGAAGCGCGCGCAGTACGAGCGTGCGTGGGGAAAGATCGAGGAGATCAAGAACGCGGACGGCACCGTCACCGGCCCCGTCATCGAAGTGGTCAAGGGCGGTCTCATCGTCGACATCGGTCTGCGTGGCTTCCTCCCCGCGTCCCTCGTCGAGATGCGCCGCGTGCGCGACCTGCAGCCCTACGTCGGCCAGCAGCTCGAGTGCCGCATCATCGAGCTCGACAAGAACCGCAACAACGTTGTGCTGTCGAGGCGCAAGTTCCTCGAGGAGAGCCAGGCCGAACAGCGCCAGGACTTCCTCACGAGCCTCGCCAAGGGCGAGCGTCGCACCGGCCAGGTCTCGAGCATCGTCAACTTCGGTGCGTTCGTGGATCTAGGCGGCGTCGACGGTCTCGTCCACGTCTCCGAGCTCAGCTGGAAGCACGTCGACCATCCCAGCGAGGTCGTCGAGGTCGGCCAGGAGGTCGAGGTCGAGGTGCTCGACGTCGATCTCGATCGCGAGCGCGTCAGCCTTTCGCTCAAGGCAACCCAGGAAGACCCGTGGCGTCAGTTCGCCCGCCAGCACGAGGTCGGCGACGTCATCGAGGGCCGGGTTACCAAGCTCGTTCCGTTCGGTGCCTTCGTCGAAGTGGACGACGCGATCGAGGGTCTCGTGCACATCTCCGAGCTCGCCGACCATCACGTCGAGCGTGCCGAGGACGAGGTCAGCGTTCACGACCGGGTCGAGGTCCGGATCATCGACATCGATCTCGACCGACGTCGCATCAGCCTCTCTCGCAAGCAAGCGATGAAGGGCGTCGAGGAGCCTCCCGAGGTCGTGCGCGGCACCACCACCGAGGAGACCGAGGAGCCCGCCGCGGAAGCGCCGGCTGAGGAGGCCTCCGAGCTCGAGATCGAGGGTGGGGACGAGTTGACGCCGGAAGCGGCCGTTTCCGAGGTCGCCGCGGAATCGACGACCGAGCCCGAGCCGGCCACCGACGAGCTGACGAGTGACGGCGTTGCAGCGGCCGACACCGGCGAGCCCGACGACGCCGAGCCCGAGACCGCCGAAGAGGCGCCGGCCGCGGACGGTGGGGACCCGGACTCTCTCGAGTCGATCGTCAAGGACCTCAAACGCGAGCGCGGACAGAACTGACCCAACCCCCTCCGCTCCACGTGCTCGGAACCCAGCCTGTGCCGATCGGGCGAATTCACCGATGCGAGTCGCGATGCTCGTAGTCGGACTGACGGGCGGGATCGGATCCGGCAAATCGACCTTCGCGTCGCTGCTCGCCGAGCGCGGTGCTCAGATCATCGACGCGGACCTGTTGGGTCGGGACGCGCTCAAGCCCGGCGAGCCGGGATGGCACGAGGTCGTCGAAACCTTCGGCGACGAGATCCTCACGCCCTACTCGATGGAGATCGATCGGGCGCGTCTCGCAGAGATCGTCTTCGGCGACAAGGCGAAGCTGGCCGCCCTGAATGCGATCGTTCATCCCATCATCTTGGGCAAGATCGCAGATGGCCTCGACCGTCTTCGGAACAGCGATGCCGTCGTGATCCTCGATGCCGCTTTGATCGTCGAGCTCGGCTTGGCCGAAAGTGTCGATCTCATCATCGTGGTCACCGCATCCGAGGCAACGCGCAAGAAGCGTTTGGTCACGAGGCGCGGCATGACGGAAGCGGACGTGCTGGCACGGATGGGCTCGCAGGCATCGGAGGACGAGCTGCTCGCTGCGGCCGACGTCGTGGTTCGCAACGACGGAGCCATCGAGGACCTGGTCGATCGCGCCGACGAGGTGTGGAAGGACCTCGTCGCGAGAGCCCCTCGGTGACGATCGACATCGTCTTCTTCGATGCCGGGGAGACCCTCCTTCACCCTCACCCTTCGTTCCCCGAGCTGTTCGCAACCACCGTGGGGACGGCCGGCTTCGACGTCACACCGGAGAAGGTCGGGGAGGTGCAGGGACGGCTCGCCCCGCACCTCGTCGAGCTGGCGGAGGAATCTGGGGTCGAGAAACCCTCGCTGTCGGCGGAAGCCT
>DASSMG010000047.1:0-4469 GCA_035688995.1 Actinomycetota bacterium | reverse complement strand
CCTAGGTTCTTAGGAGGCAGCTGAGGCTATTTGGACTTCTTCGCCTTCTTGGCCTCTCGCTTCTCCTTGAGAGACTTCTTGGCGACCTTCTTATCCGCCTTGCCACCCTTGTCTTTGGACGCCATCGTTTCCCCTCGCTAGACGGACCTTTTCTAGAGGCATCATCTAGCACACGGTCGGCTCAGTGAAGGGGCATTTCCACCCCGATAAGGTCTCGCCGTGCGCGGCGGGCGAGGCATGCGTCTGGTTGTGATCGTGGCTGTGGCGGGGGTCCTCGCCGCGGCATTTCCGACGTCGCCGTCCGCCGCTCCGGCCCCCAGTCTTTCCCTTCGCGAGAAGGTCGGTCAGATCGTGATGTTCTCCGTGGACGGCTATCGGTTGGCCGCGTCGGAGCAGCGTGCGATCGAAGCGAATCGCTTCGGAGCCGTCACCCTGTTCTCGTCGAACTATCGGGATAGAACGCAGCTTCGGCACCTGACCGCACAGCTCCAACGTGTTGCGAGGCAAGGGAACGGCGCTTCGATCGGAGCCATCGTGGCGACCGATCAGGAGGGCGGGATCGTCAAGCGGTTCCCCGACATGCCCCCGTATCGCTCGGCCCCCGAGATGGGCCGTGACGGTCGCCGCTCGTTCGCCCTGAGGCAGGGTCGTCTCACGGGCAAGGCGCTGAGAGAGGCAGGCGTCAACGTAGATCTTGCTCCCGTAGCGGACCTGGACCTCCCCCCGGAGCACGTGATGCGCGAGCGCAGCTTCGGTCGCAACCCCCGTCGTGTCGCGCGACTCGTAGCAGCGTTCGCACATGGCCTGCAACGCCACAGGGTGGCCGCGACGATCAAGCATTTCCCGGGCTTCGGGGGAGCGAACGTGAACTCCGACGATGGGCGAGCGTTCGTTTATCGCTCGCGGTGGCAACTGCGCCACGTGGATGCGGTTCCCTTCCATGCCGCGATCGATGGCGGAGCCCGCATGGTGATGCTGTCGCACGGGATGTACGTGCACGACGGCGGCCGGCAACCGGCCTCACTCAGCCATTACATAGCGACCAAGAGATTGCGGAAAGGGTTCTCCTTCACCGGAGTTGCCGTGAGCGATGCCTTGAACGAAGTCTCGTGGAGGTTCGGAGGCGACCTCGGAAAGACCTGCGTCGCGACCGTACGCGCCGGGGTCGACCTGGCATTGATCACGGGTGGCATAGACCAGGCTCGAGTGTGTGCACTTGCGATCCGTAATGCCGTCAGGCGCGGCCGGGTCTCCCGGGCCCGGCTCGATCAGGCGGTTTCCCGCGTCCTCGCACTGAAGACGTGGCTCGGCGTCTACTCGCCCTGACCGAGGGGAGGAGAAGCGGGGCTAGGCTGAAGCGTGGCTTCTTACGAGATCGTCGGTTCGACCCAGGATGCCGTTGCTCCCGTCCTGATCGTGGCGTTCGAGGATTGGGTCGACGCCGGGTCCGCAGGATCGACTGCCGCGCGCCACATCGCGCAAGGTGGTGACGTCGCCGTCGATTTCGATCCCGACATGCTCTACGACTATCGGAGCCACCGGCCGATCCTCGACATCGTCGACGGGTCACCAACGAGCATCGCGATGCCACGAATGCGGATGTGGCGGAGAGCGATCTCGGAGAGAGACTTCTTCGTACTGACCGGCCCGGAGCCCGATTACAGATGGCGCGAGTTCGCCGCCGGTGTTCTACGGGTCGCTCGAGACATCGGCATCCAAGAACACGTGAGCCTCGGGGCGATCCCGTCCGCGGTCCCGCACACCGCGCCCACCCCCGTGATGATGACGGCGTCGTCGAAGGACGCCGTCAGCGGGCAGCCGGTCGTCGAGGGACTGCTGCGTGTCCCCGCTGCCGCGGTGAGCCTCATCGAATGGAGCAATGCCCAGGCCGGCATCGCGACCGTGGGCTTCTGGGCCCAGGTGCCGCACTACGCGTCTCCGTACACGGCCGGGGCGATCGCTCTGGTTCGTCGGGTCGAGACCCACCTCGACGTGACGATCGGCGCCGGTGACCTCGAGACCGAGGCGGCCGCTCAAGCCAAGACCCTTTCCGAACTGATCGCCGCCAACGCCGAGGCCCAGGAGTATGTCGAGCGCTTGCAGCACCTCGTCGGCGAGCAAGACGTCCCGACGGCAGAGAACATCGCCGAAGAGGTCGAGCGTTTCCTCAGGAACCAACGCCGGGGCGGGGGCCCGACGCCCTTCAGTCCCTAGAAGCCGTAACGGATCACGCGTTCCTGCATGTGATCGGGTCCGCCGGCTTCGAGGATCTCCAAGAACAACCTCACGCACAACGGATCGAATTGAGTGCCCGCGTTGGCTCGGAGCTGTTCCGCGGCCTCCACGACCGACATCGCGTCGCGATACGGGCGATTCGAGATCATCGCATCGAACGCGTCGCAGACCGAGACGATGCGGGCTTCGATCGGGATCTCGTCTTCACGGAGACCGTCGGGGTACCCGGTGCCATCCCATCTTTCGTGGTGATGTCTGATCGCGGCGAGGGCCGGGCGTGCGAACGGGATCCCTTCGACCATCTTCACTCCGATCTCGGGATGACGCTGCATCTCGAGTCGTTCCTCGGGTGTCAGGGGGCCCGGCTTCAGCAAGATCGCGTCGGGGACGCCGATCTTTCCGATGTCGTGCAGGATCGCACCGAACTTCACCGCGATCACCTGGCTCTGAGAGAGACGGGCAAGGCTCGCCACTGCGATCGCCGAGTCCTGGATGCGCGATGTGTGTTCGAGGGTCAGCACGTCCCTCGCTTCGAGCGCCGCGGTCAGTGCTCCGAGCATCGCGGTGTACTGATCTTCGACCTCGTTCGTGAGAAGGATGCGAACGTATGCGTTCTCCGACAGAGACGCGATCGCAGACAGCTTGTTGACGTCGAGCTCGTCGAAATCGTCGTGACCGGATCGATAAACCTCGACGGTCCCGATCGTCTCGTTGCGTGCGCGGAGCGGATGCAGCAACAGACATGTGAAGCCGAGACTCGAGGCGAGCGAACGCTCGGCATGGTCCGCCTCGGGATCGGAGACGCTCACCTTGAAACCGCGGTTGTTGTCGATCGCGCGTGCGGTCGCCGGATAGTCGTCTACCGAGTACTCCTCGGCCATGCGATTGAGCGTTGCTCCCGGCGCCACACTGGCGGCAACATCCCGGAGCGTTCGGCGCCCGGGATCGAACAACGACACCAGGCACGCGTCGGCTTCCAAGAGGTCGATAACCGATTTTGCGAAAGCGGCGAACAGGCCCGCGAAATCGGGAGCCGTTTGGAACGCGATCGCCTCATCGAGAACGCGCGTAGCCCACGCCGCGTTCTCGAGGGCTTGTTGAACTTCGGTGTCGTTCATAGCCCCTGCGCCCGGATGATAGGTGCCGTTGCATAGGCAACGGCGTATTAAGGCCGAACCTTGAACGGATCGAGGGAGCGTGATCAGGCTGGGCGGCGGGTTACGGCAGCGCGGAGCTCGTCGAGGGCGGTCGCGGTTCCCTTGACGATCCGGTAGTCGGCCCACGGCGCCGGGGTGTCGCTTCCCGAGAAGGACACGATCTGGGCATCGGGGCAGGAGACGCGCAATTCCCTGGCCAGATCGGCTCCACTGATGCCGGGAAGACCGTGATCCGCCACGACCAGATCGGGGTCGAGATCGGGGGCCAATCGGAGGGCCGCCTCACCGCTTGGTGCGGTTGCAACCCGCTGGACGCCGGGCTCGTTTTCCAGCATCACTTGCAGGGCGAAACGGAGTGCCCCGTTGTCCTCGATAACCAGCACCTTTCGGGCCACGTCTGACCTATACCCGACCCTTCGATATTCACTCCCGAAATGGGCCTAGATAACTAGTCATGGTCGCTTTGCCAATACCACCCCTGTAATCGGTTGTTGGACGCCCCATTTCATGGGTTTCTAAGGCGTCCGGATCACTCTTAGATCGAGAGGTCGCTATGGGGCGGGGCCTTCGTAACGTCGTCGCAGCACTCCAAGTGGTCGCAATGGTTGGTGGGCTCATAGTGGCGCTGCCCGTGACGGCGCAAGCTGCCACCTTCGTTGTGAATCGTTTCGACGACGTTGCGGATGCGAACGTCGGGGACGGGAATTGCGACGTGGATGCCGTGACCGAGGACGACCAGTGCACCCTGCGGGCCGCGGTTCAGGAAAGCGAAGCGATCGCCGGAGCGGACTCGATCTCGGTTCCTGCAGGAACGTTCCGGCTCACGATCCCCGACACGGAGGGAGGCCCACCGAACCCCGCGAACGGTGACCTCGACATCTCTCAGCCGGTGTCGATCTCCGGGGCTTCGGCGGCGACGACGTTGATCGACGGAGGGAACCGCACGTTGCTCGGAACATCGAATCCGTGCAGCGATCTCGCGAGCCCGCTCAACGATCGTCTCTTCGAGATCGAGTCGGGTGGGACGGCGAATCTTTCGGACTTGGCTCTGCTCGGCGGTGATCCCGGTATCGCCCA
>DASSMG010000046.1:0-5995 GCA_035688995.1 Actinomycetota bacterium | reverse complement strand
CCCGCCATCTCGAGCGGGCACTTGTAGGTGATCGAGAAGTCGAGCGTGTTGTCGGACTGGAGCACGACCGCCGGATAGCTGGCGGGCGCGACATCGGCAACCACACCGTCGTGTCCGGTCGCATCGAGCGAGATCGCCGTGTGGCTCCGTACCGCTTCGACAAGGTTCACGATTGCCGGCACGAGGTTCGAACCTTCCGCCAGCGAGTTGCGATCGACCTCACAGACGAGCGGCGACCCCGACGGAAGATCGACCTTGCCGTCGCCGTCGCAGTCGACCCCTTGCGCGGGAGCCACGGTGTGCGTTCCGGAGGCCACCTTTCGTATGTCGGCGGTTGCGAGTCGCCCGAGGGCAAGACCAACCTGGTGGATGTTCTTAGCGTTGAGGGCACTGATGATCTGGGCGAAGCTCGGCGGCGTCGGTGGGTGGTCGTCGTTCGAATAGGGCGGGTCGTAGAACTCCTCGTCGGTCGCCATAAGTACGACACGCAGCGCCTTGTCGCGCCAGTTCGCCTGCTGCCCCGGCGGGACGTCGAGGCCGAGCTGGTCGTTGGTCCCGACCGTCGGCGGCCACACGTCTTCCCCGGCCCCCGTTGCGGTCTGGTACAGCGCCGGCGGCGACGCGTTGTAGTGACCGCCGCCGAGGGGCTCGAGAGACTCGAGGACGTGCTCGAGCGCGGGAGCGTTGTAGTCGGGGATATCGAGATCGCGCCGGTAGACGTAGTTCCGCTCACATTGGCCGGGCACCAGGTTCGCCCCGGATTGGTAGCAGGACGCCTTCGGAGGGGTCGAGTCCGGATAGGCACGGAACTCGCCGAGGCCGAAGCGCGCGTCGATCCCGGCGTTGTAGAGGCCTCGCACCACGTCGCCGATCACGAGCGCCAGTCCCTGCAGGAACGGTTTCGAGCTCTCCGAGGTGTCGACCAGGAAGTAGAGATCCAGCGGCGTGCGCGTCTTGGACAGGTCGAGGTTGTAGCGGACCTTGCGCGTCTTCCCTGCGGGGATCTTCACCTTCGTCGTCTTCGGGCTGAGGGTCGGCGGTTCGGTGATGTACGGCGGCGGATTGAGGAGCGAGACGTCCGGGATGTGGAACCCCTCCTGAGGGACGTTGAAGTCGTCGCCGGTGGGACCTGCATAGACCAACAGCTTGTCGCCGCTGCGGAAGTAGAAGGCGTTCGAACGTGGGTCACCGGTCGTTCCCGCCACCGGCGCCGGAGCCTTCAGGTCGACCCACCGGTACAACGCCGAGGCGTAGGCGTAGGCCTTGCCGTGAGCCGCGGCAACCAGGACGTTGGACATCGAGCCGTGACCCACCGACTCGACGACGCCCGGACTGTAGTTGCCGAGCCACGTCTTGCCCCCGTCTTCGGATTGCAGCAGGAAGCGATCGGCCGGGATGAACCCGACGATGCGCGCCGCATCGCTGCCCATGTGGAACACGTCGACGGGGCCGGTGCCCTTTCCGTTGAAGTCGTCGACCGCGGTGTAGGTGGTCCCGCCGTCGGTCGAGTGGTACAGCCCGGACGATCCATAAGCCCACACCTCGTCGGCCTTGAGCGGATCGACCGCGATGCCGGTGACGCCGGCATTCACCTGCTGGGTTCGCACTTGCCAGGTCGCTCCGGCGTCGCTCGAGCGGAACAACGTGTCGATCGACCCGCCGCCCTCGTCGATACCGGCGTAGACCGTTGACGGTGAGCTCCTCGCGATGGCGACGCTCTCGATCGTGCCGACCGGCGGAAGTCCCGCATCCCCGACCGTCCAGGTCGAGCCGCGCGTCGTGCTGGTTACGACATGCGGGCGGCTGACGCCGCCGGCGTTCTCGGTGACGGCAAGGATGACGACACCGCCTCCCCCGATCGGAGTGACGACGTCGGAGATGCGCGCGGTCGCGGCCGTGTAGGGAGCATCCAAGCTTGGCGAGTCCGACAGCCGGTAGACGACCTTCCAATCGCAGTCGCGCTCCGATGCCCTCATCACGGCGAGCCCGTTCGTGACGTAATAGACGGAACCCGGGACGTCGAGGGCGAGATCGGTGATCGTCTGGGACCCCGCCGGGAAATGGGGGCCCGCGATGGTCGACCAGTAACCGGACGTGCCGACGCATGCGGATCCCGCTCGTGCCGGCGCGACGAAGGACGCCGCCCCGATCAGGGCGAACGAGATCACCGCTGCCACCACGCGGGCGGCAGCGCTTCGGAACGACCGGTCAGCAGTCATGCGCCTAGGTCCAAGGTTCGCCGGTGTCGAGATGCATCCTCCGGGGTACATTGACCCCCTGAGACGGAGGGAAGACAACGATGGCGCGTGCCCAAGACGCAGGATCGATCGACTTCAACGGCAGGGACCAGCGGAACGAGGGCGTGATCATCGACCTCGAACGCCTCGAGCAGCAGGCGGACAGCCTTTACCTGCACCGTTTCGTCGAGTACGTGAAGAAGGTTCGAGGCGAGCACGGGCGCTATCTGACCCTCCGAGCCGGTGACACGCTGGCTATCAAGGCGGCCGACGACGGTAGCGCCGAGACGCTCGAAGACCTCGTCGTCGAGGACGGTGCCCCGGACGCTTAAGCCTTCTTGCTCGTCGCGCCCGTCTCCGTCCGGACGCGGCCGTTGCGGGACGGCTCGCCGAACACCCGGCTGAGTCTCTGTAGGTCGGCCGGCACCGGCTCGAGCATCCCGTAGAGGTTCTTGCCCTCGACGGTCTCTTCGTCTTCGACCTTGGCCGCGAGCGAGTCGAGGAACCTGCGGTTCTCCTCGAGGATTCGGATCGCCTCGAGCTCACCTTCGTGAAGGAGTCGCCTGACCTCCTGGTCGAACTCCTCGTGGGTCTTCTCCGAGAGATGGGCGAAGGCACTGTCGTTGCCGAGGAACTGATCGATGTCGGACGCCAACAGTCGAGCGCGGCCGAGGGTCGGGCTCATGCCGTAGCGACCAACGATGTCGCGGGCGAGGTCGGTCGCTTGCTCGATGTCCTGCTCGGCCCCCGTCGAGGGCTCCCCGAGGATCACTTCCTCCGCGGCCAGACCCCCCATTGCGACGACGAGCTCGGCGTAGAGAGCGTTGCGGGTCTTGAGCAGGCTCTCCTCACGCTGGATCCCGGTACCGCCGAGGCCCTTCGCGCGCGCCAGGATCGTGACCCGGTGGATGTCCTGTGCGTGGCCGAGTGCGGCCGCAACGATCGCGTGACCGCTCTCGTGGAATGCGGCCCTTCTGCGTTCCTCATCGGTCAGGACGCGGCCGCGTCGCTTCGGTCCGTGCAGCACACGTTGGATCGCTTCCTCGAGTTCCACGATCTCGATCTTGGGCTTCTTCTCACGCAGGGTCAGCAACGCGCCTTCGTTGATGACGTTCGCGAGGTCGGCACCCGAGAACCCCGGAGTGCGTCGAGCGAGGTAATCGAAGTCCACGGAATCGGAGACGGGTTTGCCGCGAGCGTGGAGCTTGAGGATGTCTCTCCGCGCTTCTGGGTCCGGCTGGTCGACGGTGATGTGGCGATCGAAACGCCCGGGACGAAGCAGTGCCGGGTCCAGGATGTCGGGACGGTTCGTGGCGCCGATGATGACGACGCCCGCAGAGACCTCGAAACCGTCCATCTCGACGAGCAACTGGTTCAGGGTCTGCTCGCGCTCGTCGGACCCGCCGCCCTCGCCGCCGCCACGCTTGCGGCCGGCGGCGTCCAGCTCGTCGATGAAGACGATGGCCGGAGCCACCGCGCGCACCCGGGCGAACAGGTCGCGGACACGAGCCGCACCGACACCGACCAGGGACTCGACGAACTCGGCACCGGCGACGGAGAAGAACGGAACCTCGGCCTCGCCTGCGACGGCCTTGGCGAGGAGCGTCTTGCCGCACCCCGGAGGGCCGAACAGCAGAACGCCCTTCGGCGGGACCGCTCCCACGTCGTCGTAGCGCTTCGGGTTAGTCAGGTAGTCGACGACCTCCCGTAGCTCGGCGATGGCTTCCTGCGCGCCACCGACGTCCTTGAAAGTGGTGGGGGCCGACAGACCCTTCTTCTGCTTCTTGGCGCCGATGGTCCCGAACGTCATGACCTCACCGATGGCGCCGCCCCCGCCCTTGCCTGCGGTGAACAGCAGCCCGAACGCGGACGCCAGGATCAGAAGTGGGAGCAGGTAGGTCTGCACCGTGCGAACGATCGTCTTCGTGGTCTGGGGCTCGACGGAAACTTTGGCCCCCGAGGAGATGACCAGCTCGGACAGAACGCCGAACGCGGCGTCGCTCGACGGATAGGCGAGGTAGTAGGGACCGGAGCCTTTCGGTGCCTTCTTGATCAGCTCGAGTTCCTTCTGACTGGGACCCGATGGCTTGTCGTTCTTCGTCGACTTACCGGTGTCGTTCTTGCCGGTCGTCTTGGACTGGTCCGAAGTTCCACTCCCTTGCGCGGTGTCGTTCTTGCCGGCGTCGTTCTTGCCCTTGTCGTTCTTGGGCTTGGGCTCGGGGACGATCGACTTAGCCGTGTATTCGCCGACGAGACGGTTGTCCTCGTCACGGAAGACGGCGGTCTCGATGCGCTTCAGCTGGGCCAGGGCGCTGAGCTGGTCGATCGACAGCTCGCGGCCGTGGTCCTGGGGTTTGGTGTAGTCGAGCGACCAGGCGAAGGCGCCGAGCAGAGCTATGAGCAGCACGGACAGCGCGATCGTCGACTTGCGAGAGCTCATCTGCCGCTTCTTCGCGGTCTTCGCACGACGCCGCTTGAGACGCCACGCCTCGATGCGTTTCTTCAGATCGGAGCCTGAGGACTTCTTCGTCGTTTGGGTCGCGCTGTCAGACATCGTCGTCCTTCGTGATGGGCGCTCGGGGGCACAAGGCTACTGCCCCGCCTCGCCGGGCGGAGTCGTTACAAGGGTGGCAGGTTGGAGATTCGGTATCTGGTCAGATTTTCCTCCCGACCGCCTGCGCTAATACGCCAAAGTGCGTAGCCAGCGCGTCCAACTGGTAATGGGCGTTCAACCCGCTCGGGTTGGGCAGGACCCACAGCCCTGTGGCTCCGAGCGTCTCTTCCTGCGGCCCGATCTGCGCCTTGGGTCGTCCGAAGCCCGTGCGGTAAGCGCCCACCCCTAGTACGGCCAGGAAGCGGGGGTGGTAACGAGCGACCTTGCGGCGCAGGGTCGCGGCCCCCTTCTTCAGCTCCTCCTTCGAGAGCTCGGACTCGCCCGGGGTGGTACGCGCGACGAGATTCGTGATGCCGAGACCGAGATCGAGCAACTCGTGTTCCTCGTAGGGCGTGAAGAGGCGCGGCGTGAAACCGGACAGATGCAACGCCGGCCAGAAGCGGTTGCCCGGCCGACCGAAATGATGACCGATGGCGGCCGTGTAGAGCCCCGGGTTGATCCCGCAGAACAAGACGTCGAGATCCTCGGCGATGACGTCGCGGACCCGTTTGTTGCGGGCCGCCTCGAGCTCGGCTTTGGTGGGGCGGGGGTGCTCCACTCAGCTGACGAGCGAGAACCTGATCGTGCGATCGGGATTGTCGACGTTCGTGTCGACGAGAACGATGCTCTGCCACGTCCCGAGGGCGAGGTCGCCGTCGACGACGGGAACGGTCAGCGACGAGGAGATGAACGCAGGAAGGACGTGGTCCCGGCCGTGGCCCGGCGTTCCGTGCCGGTGAACGTAGCTCGCGTCGCGCGGTAACAGACGATCGATCGTGTCGGCAAGATCCTCTTCGCTGCCGGAGCCGGTTTCGATCAATGCGAGGCCCGCCGTCGCGTGCGGCGCGAACACGTTGAGGAGGCCGTCCCCCGCGCCGCGCACGAAGGCACGGGCGTCGCTCGTCAGGTCGCGGAAGATCGCATCCGACATGTCGTACCGCTTCGTTTCGGTCTTCATCGCGGCGAGGTTAACCGTGGGACGAACGCTCTCAGGTCTCGAGCTTCGCGAGTCGTTTCAGGGCTTGGGTCTTCTCGGTACGACCGGCTTTCGCGTCGCGCAGCGCACGGTGCAGTGACTCGACGGTCGCGTCGTAGGTGAGCCGGT
>DASSMG010000045.1:0-4823 GCA_035688995.1 Actinomycetota bacterium | reverse complement strand
TCGAGCGCTACCGCAGTAACCGTGGATCGCCAGATCCTCGATTCGGTCTGGAAGAAGAACGCGATCCTGCACCGCCTCTCCGACGTCTTGAAGGTCAGCGAGTGGCACCTTCGCCAGAATCTGAAGGACGTTCGCGTATCGCCCTACAAACCGGTTCCCGTGGCCTACGACGTGAAACCGGAACAGCGCGACTACATCCTGGAGAACCAGGAGGACTTCTTCGGGGCCGTCGACATCGATCGCATCCCGCAACGCACCTATCCACTCGGCCGAACCGCCGCGCACCTGTTGGGTTACGTCGGCGAGATCTCGGCCGAGCAGCTCAAGCAGGATCAGTTCAAACACGCGCATCCGCCTTATGCGGCCGGCGACATCGTCGGTCGCGACGGCCTCGAGAACTACTACGACCGCTATCTGCGCGGGACACCGCAGCTCCAGAAGGTCCTGGTCAACTCCTCGGGTGAGGTTCTGCGCGAGCAGACGATCCGAAACGAGCAACCGGGCGACGACCTCGTTCTGTACCTCGATGCCGGGATCCAGAAGCTGACGGAAGAGTCGCTAAAGGCGGGCATCTTCGCGTCGCGCAGTGCTTATCCGACGCCGGCAGGTGCCGCGGTCGTGCTCGATGCCAAGACGGGCGGGGTACTCGGGATGGCGAGCTTCCCCGACTACAACCCGCGCCAACTCGCCGACGGGTTGAGCACGAAGGAATACAAAGAACTCGGCGCCAAGACGAAGAACAATCCCGACGACGACGCGTTCCTCAACCGGGCCATCCAGGCGCAGCGCGCACCCGGTTCGACGTTCAAGATCGTGACTTCTGGGGCCGCGATGTCGACCGGCATTGCGTCCCCGTACGCGCAACTGGATTGTCCCGGCGTGAAGTACTATCCGCCTCCCGGTGCCCCGGGGGTCGAGCCGGGTTCGTCACAACCTTTCAACAACTGGACGAGTCTGAACCTCGGCTTCATGGACTTCACGAAGGCTCTCGAGGTTTCGTGCGACACGTTCTTCTACGAGCTTGGGTGGCGGCTCGAAGACACCTACGGGTGGCAGCTCGGCGATCAGAGCGAACAGTTCCAGAAGTACGCGCGGCTGGCAGGCCTGGGCCACGAAACGGGGATCGACCTTCCGAACGAGATGGACGGTCTCGTTCCGGACCACAAGTGGTGCGAGGAGGTCTGGGAGGCGACCAAGAACGACAAGATCCCGACCTGCGGAACGCACGCGGACTGGATCTGGCTCCCGGGTTACACGGTCAACATGGCGATCGGGCAGGGGGACCTGCTCACGACCCCTCTGCAGATGGCGGTGACCACGGCGGCCGTTGCCAACGGTGGCTCGGTCTGGCGGCCCCACCTCGCGATGGAACTCGCCCGCCCGGACAAGAACGATGTCGAGCAGTCGGTCAAGGACTTCGCACCCGACGCGGTCGCTCATCTTCCTCTCGACCCGCTGCAGCTCTCGGTCATCCAGCAAGGGATGGTGAACGCCGTCGCCGAGCCGGACGGAACGGCTCACAGCGCGTTCCTCGGCTTCCCGTTGGAGAACTTCCCGGTGGCGGGGAAGACGGGTACTGCCGAGCTCACGTCGTCTTCTTCGAACCTCCAGGACGCGTGGTTCGTCTCGTTCGCTCCGGCGAACGATCCGCAGTACGTCGTCGTGGTCTACCTCGAGAAGTCCGGCCACGGTGGAGAGACCGCCGCGCCGGTGGCCCGTCAGATCTACGAAGGATTGTTCGGCATCGACCGCGACGCGGTCGTCCATCTCGGCGTGGACAGATCGCGATGAGGTCCATGCGAGCCGAAGCGTTCCCGTCGAGGCGCAGCCAGCGTCGTTCGCGTGTGGCCGAAGCCGTTGATCGCATCGGCGGAGAGCCCGTCGGAGCACGGATGGCACGCAAGGCTCCGATCCGCCACCTCGACCCGACCCTCTTGCTGGTCACTCTCATCCTGTCGGCTTACGGCGCGCTCATGGTGCTGTCGGTCACGGTGCACAGCCAGACGGAGGCCGGCCTCGACCCGAATCAGTACCTCAAACGGCAACTGATGTTCGTTGCGATCGGTGTCGGTCTGCTGTTCCTGATGAGTTTCATCGACTACCGGAGGTTCCGAGCACTCGCTCCGATCATCTATGGATTGACGTTGATCGGGCTCGTCATCGTCCTGACGCCGATCGGAACCGTGCAGGGCGGGGCGAGTCGGTGGATCAACATCGGTTTCCTTCAAGCGCAGCCCTCGGAACTCGCCAAGATCGCTGTGATCGTCGTGCTCGCCGCTTATCTCGCGGAACGCAAGGGCGACGTGCGGGCGCGAGACATCGTGTTCTGTTGCCTCGCGGTTGCCGTGCCGGGCGCGTTGATCTATCTCGAGCCGGACCTCGGGACGATGATGGTCTTCGTCGCTCTGACAGGAGCCTTGTTCCTCGTCGGAGGCGCCAAGATCCGGCATTTCCTGGTCCTCGCGGGGGCCGGGCTGATCGCGGTCGTCGTGGTGTTGCAGCTCGGCCTCCTGCAGGAGTACCAGATCCAGCGATTGACCTCGTTCCTGGATCCGAACCCGAACGTCAAGTCCTACGGGTACAACCTCGTGCAGGCCAAGATCGCCATCGCATCGGGGGGCATCCGCGGGAAGGGGCTCGAGCTCGATCCCCAGACGAGCGACCCCTCACGCGGCAACGCGGGATTCCCACTCGACTGCAGCGATGCGAAGAACGTCGACGGCACCGATCCGTGCAGCTCGGTCCCGTCGACCAGCACCGCGCTCGATTTCGTTCCCGAGCAGCACACCGACTTCATCTTCACCGCGGTCGGTGAGCAACTCGGTTTCATGGGCTCTGCGACCCTGCTCGCGTTGTTCGCATTCCTCATTTGGCGCGCTCTTCGTATCGCCGCGCTATCGAAGGACACGTTCGGAGCGTTACTGGCTACCGGGGTAGCGGCGTTGTGGGCATTCCAGCTTTTCGTAAATGTCGGGATGACGATGGGCATCATGCCAATCACCGGTATCCCGCTTCCGTTCATCTCGTATGGAGGTTCCAGTCTGATCACCAACTACCTAGCCGTCGGCATCCTTCTCAACGTGCACATGAGGCGATTCCTGTGAGCACCGAACAGGCACCTCGACCCCGCGAGAAGGCGTCCGACGTCATCGACGACCAAGGCGCGTCGGCGTCCGCGCCCTCTGAAACGCAGAACTCGAACGAGCGTCGTCCTCGTCGTCAGCGACGAGGACCCCGCCGTCGGACTCGCCGTCAGGCTCCGCAGGTCGAAAGGATCATGTTGGTCGACGAGACCGACGATGCCATGCAGATCGCGGTTCTCGAGGAAGGTCAGATCGTCGAGCATTACGTGGCCCGCGAGGACGATCGTTCGCTCGTCGGGAACATCTACCTCGGGCGCGTGCAGAACGTGTTGCCGGGCATGGAGGCGTCGTTCGTCGACGTCGGAGAAGCCCGCAACGGCGTCCTCTACGCCGGCGAGGTCGGGATCCCGGGCGACGACGAGGACGAGATCCCGCGGATCGAGACTGTCCTGCGCTCCGGCCAACCGATCCTCGTCCAGGTCACGAAAGACCCGATGCGAGCCAAAGGAGCACGTCTCACCGCGTCGATATCGATCGCGGGCCGGCACCTCGTTCTCGTTCCTCGTGCCCGTTCACTCGGTGTCTCGCGCCGGCTCCCGGATGACGAGCGACAGCGGCTGCGCGACATCGCGCAGGAGCTTCGACCCGCGGAACACGGGTTGATCGTCCGAACCGCGGCTCAAGGCGCAAGCCGGCGCGATATCGAGCGTGACCTCGAACGGCTCGTCGAATCGTGGGACGAGATCAGTGCGAAGGCAGACAAGGCGAAGGCCCCGGCGCTCATCTATAGCGAACCGGAACTGGAACTGCGCGTGATCCGCGACGTCTTCAACCGTGACATCTCGCGCTGTGTCGTAGCGGGGGCGGAGCTCGAAAGGAAGCTTCGCGATTACATCCGTGCGACGACACCGGACCTCGATCACCGGCTCGAGCTCTACGACGGCGCGCTGCCGATCTTCGAGGAGTACCGCATCCTCGAGCAGGTGCGGAAGTCCCTCGACCGGAAGGTGTGGCTGCCCTCGGGAGGGCACATCGTCATCGAACGCACTGAAGCGATGACGGTCATCGACGTGAACACCGGGAAGTTCGTCGGCAAGAAGAGCCTGGAGGAAACCGTCTTCCGCACCAACAAGGAAGCTGCCGTCGAGGTCGCTCGTCAGCTCCGCTTGCGCGACATCGGCGGGATCATCGTCATCGATTTCATCGACATGGAAGATCAACAGAATCGGGATCAGGTCCTACAGACCTTCAAGAACGAGCTCGAGAAGGATCGGACGAGGACCCAGGTCTTCGACATCTCGCCTCTGGGCCTCGTTCAGATGACCCGCAAGAACGTCTCGGCGGGGATCGTCGAAGCCTTCTCCGATCCCTGCCCGACGTGCCAGGGACGGGGGATCCTGCTCCACGACGTCGACTGAAAAGAAAAAGCGGGCCCCCGCGGGGCCCGCTTTCGTCGGAGCTATCGAGTTACTCGCAGGGGCCCAGCTTCGGGTTGCCGCAAACGACGCTGATCACCTGGTTGCACAGGGCCGACAGTTCGGGGTCGTTCTTGATGTTGCAGTACATGGCCTGGGCCGGGAGCGCAGTCATCAGGAACAGGGCGACTGCGGCGGCGAACAGGACGGCGACGCGAACCTTCAGCTTCAAGGGGTCCTCCTGGGTTGATCTGTCGAGCCATCACGCTTTCGACGCCGCTCGCTTCGGTTCCTTCCCCGCGGCTGATATCCTTTCCGGGCCCCC
>DASSMG010000044.1:0-3090 GCA_035688995.1 Actinomycetota bacterium | reverse complement strand
GTGGCCTCGACCGGGTGCCTAGCGTGCCCCCGGCTCCTCGCCCTCGGGTCCCTCCGACAGGCGCCGTTCGAGCTCGGCGATATCGGCCTCGAGCGACTCGTCCGCGGTTGCCCTTCGGGTCCGCTCGAAGTCGCGCATCCGTTTCGGGTATCCGATGACGGCAGCGTCGTAGACCGGCAGCCCCAACCGCTCGCAGAATCCGACCGCATCGTCACGGTCCCGGACCGGGGCCCGCAGATGTTCGCCGTGGCGATCGACCAGCAGCAGCGTCGTCGGGGACGTCGACGTTTGAGGCTCTATGTAGCCCTCGATGCCGGCATGCGTGCTCGCGAATTCCTCGAGCTCGACCAGGCCGGGGTTGTTCTTCTTTGAGAAGAACGCACGGATGCGATCCCCGAGCGACATCAGCCCTTCCGGGATTTCACCTCTTCGATCAACTGCGGGACGATCTTGAGAGCATCACCAACGATACCGAGGTCGGCCATCTGGAAGATCGGTGCCTCCTCGTCCTTGTTGATCGCGATGATCTTCTTCGATCCTTTCATCCCGACCACGTGCTGGGTCGCGCCGCTGATGCCGACCGCGATGTAGACGCTCGGCTTGACCGTCTTCCCGGTCTGGCCGACCTGATAGGCGTACGGGACCCATCCCGCGTCCACCACCGCTCGCGTTGCACCCACGGCCGCACCGCCGATCGCCGCCGCGAGGTCGTCGAGGAGTTTGAAGTTGTCGGGCTCCTGGAGTCCGCGACCGCCGGAGATGACCACGGGGGCCTCCTCGAGCTTCGGGCCGCTCGCTTCTTCCTCGTGGCGCTCGACGCGCTTCGCACGCTTGGTCTCGTCCGGAACCGCGATGTCGATCTGTTGCACCGTCGGTTCACCGGCCGAAGTATCGGGCTCCGGCGCGAACGACTTGGCTCGAAAGATCGCGATCTTCTGATCCCCCTCGAGGGAAACGTCGACGATCCGCTCTCCGCCGAAGATCGCGGTCTTGATGAGCTCCGGGCTTTCGATGTCGAGCGCGTTGCTCATCAGCGTCGCGGGAAGCTTCGCCGAGAGCCGGCCTGCGATGTCGCGAGCGTCGTAGGTCATCCCGAAACAGATGAGGTCGGGCGACTGCTGCTTCGCGAGCTCGGCCAGCACGTGCGCCGCGGGCTCGGCGATGAAGTCGTCGAAGGCCGCGTCCTCGGAGACGTAGACGGTCTTCGCACCATGCTCGCCGAGCACACCGGTGATCTGCGACGCTCCCTGGCCGAGTGCGATCGCTTCGGCGTCGCCGAGCGTGCGGACCTTCGTAAGGATCTCGAGCGCGGTCGGATCGACCGTGCCGTTCTGATGCTCTGCGTAAACCCAGATCTTCGCCATCGTTCTTCTGCCCCCTAGATGACCTTGGCTTCTTTGAGGAAGTCGGCGATCTTCGCCGCGCCCGTCCCGTCGTCTTCGATGACCTCGCCCGCCTTGCGAGCCTCGGCGTCCGCGACCGTCGTGACGTTCTGCCACGACTTCACGTCGTCGGCGCTCAGGCCCAGCTCGGAGAGACCCACTTGTTCGAGCGGTTTCTTCTTGGCCGCCATGATCCCCTTGAACGACGCGTAGCGGGGCTCGTTGATGCCGGCGGTGACCGTGATCAGCGCGGGGAGCGGGCACTCGACGACGTGGTACCCGTCCGCCGTCTGACGATCGACCTTGAGCGTGCCTTCCGCGGACTCGATCGACTTGACGAACGTGACTTGCGGAAGCCCGAGGAACTCGGCAAGCGTCGACGCCATGGTGCCGGAGTAACCGTCGGTCGACTCGACCCCCGCGATGACGAGGTCGGGGCTCTCCTTCTTGATCGCCTCGGCGAGAACCTTCGCCGTCACGTACGCGTCGGCGCCCTTAAGCGAGTCGTCGGTGACGAGAACGCCCTTGTCGGCCCCCATCGAGAGGCCCCGTCGGACCGCCTCCTGCGCCGTGGCGGGGCCCATGGAGACGAGAGTGACCTCTCCGCCCTGAGCCTCTTTCAGCTGCAGGCCGGCCTCGACCCCGAACTCGTCGCCCGGATCGAGCACGCCCTGGACGCCTTCACGCTTCAGACGGTTGTCGGCGTCGAGTTCCCCCGGCAGGTTGGGGTCCGGGATGTGTTTCACGCACACCACGATGTTCACGGTGTCCTCCTAGTTGAAGTAAGAGCAGCGCCCACCGCCGCGCGGCGCCGTGCTTGCAATAGCAAGCACCCTACCAAAATCGACGACCGCTCAAACCGGGCCGCCCGATCCCGCCGGAAGCCCCGGCGATTTAGGTCGTCCGGTAGTAGGTGACACCGTCGCGGGTGTCGATCTCGGCGGCGCCGTCGTCGACGACGAGGTCCAGGTGCGCGACGACCTCGGACACCGCGAGGAACGCCTCGTAGCCCATCTTGTCGGGATAGATCTCCTCGGCGATCTGGTACGGCGTCTTGCCGGAATCGTCGAGATGCGACGCGACGCCGGCCTTGCGCTTCTCGTGATGTTCGAGGGTCCACTCGATCAGGCCTCGGACGTCGACGATCGGATCGCCGTGGCCGGGATATGCGATCGCCGCATCCAGCGCCGCCATCCGGTGCAAAGACTCGATGTATTCCTTGAGCGACTGCCTCCGCTCGCCGGGCTCGTCGAGCGACGGTTCGAGGAGCGGGTTCGGCGACGTATCCGGGAGCAACTCGTCTCCCGCGAACAACGTGCGCGTCGTGGGCTCGAAGAAGACCACGTGGCCACCGGTGTGACCGGGCATGTGGAGCGTTTCGAGCGTGACTGTGGTACCGGACACGTCGAGCTCGAACGTCTCGCCGCCGTGAAGCGGAATGACCTCGTCGTGCTTCAACTGCGGGCGAGGTTCCTCCCTGCGCCGCTGGTCCATCTTGAACAACAGGTCGAGCGGCATCCCGGCTTCCACGAGGAGGCGGCCGACCTCCATGAACATCTGCCGGTCCTTGACCCGCCGGATCTCCCGCTGGGGGAAGTAGACGGTGGCGTGCGACCGCTCCTGCAACGGCTGAACGAGCCCGTAGTGATCGGGATGCGCGTGGGTGACGAGTATCCGCTCGAGACCTTCGACTCCTATCCCTGCGTCG
>DASSMG010000043.1:0-2641 GCA_035688995.1 Actinomycetota bacterium | reverse complement strand
GCTTCGGCCACACGGGCCGCTTCCGGCGACCCCGGCGCATGAACGAACGCCCTGCCGTGGAAGCTGATCGTGGCGGGGCCCACCTCCTCCATGGCCGCCGCCCTTCCATTAGAGGGCGATGAGCCGCACGGCAGTAGAGGCCAATGGCCTTGTGGGGCCTGTTCAGGCCGGCTCGGGGGCCGGGGCGCCGGGATCTTCAACGGGTCTTCTCCGCGACTGCCTGACCTAAGTCAGACAAGTGTCTGACAGGGGTCAGACACCATCCCAGAACTGACGCCGCGCCCCTATGCTGCCCGGCGTGGGATACGTCGTGACCGCGCTGGGCGGACTTGCGTTCGGCATGGCCGATCAGTACCTGGGCAGCCGCTCCGCACTCGGCGCCTGGGCCGCGGTGGCGAGTCTCGTCTCGGCGCCGTGGGTCTTGCTCGGGTTCGTCGCCGGCACCACCCAAGACGAACACCGTCGCGCTCTCCTCATGGGGTTGCTCGTGACACTGGCCGCCCTCGTCGGGTATTTCGTCATGACCTGCAGCCCGATCGAGAACGTGCCACTCCCTCGTTTCGGCTCGTGCTTCGTGACGATCGCTAGGACGGGACAGAACCCACTTTGGATCGCCGGAGGCGCGTTGTTCGGCCCGGTCTACGCATTTCTCGGCCACCTGTGGCGGACGCGCAGGTCGTGGATCGGCGCCGCCGCAGTCGTCGGGGCGCTCTGTCTCGAACCACTGGCCCGGTCGGTGGCCACCCCGTGGATGCTGTCGTCCGCTCCAGAGATCTGGTGGATAGAGATCGCCCTCGGATTGACCCTGGCCGCGTTCTTTGTCCGCCGCGCCGTCGCGTCGTGAACGTGACGGACTGGCTCCTCGATTCGGATCCCGCCATCCGGTGGCAGGTCCTGCGCGACCTAGTGCATGCATCCGACGAAGAGGTCGCGGCCGAGCGCGCTCTCGTAGCCACCGACGGCTGGGGCGCACGACTCCTCGCGTTGCAGGGAGAGGACGGCCAATGGGCAGGAGGTGCGTGCTTCCCCTCACGCGATTCCTGGGACCCCGAGCGCGACAAGGGTCAGCCGTGGACCTCTACGCTTCCGACGCTTCAGCTACTGCACGACTTCGGGATCGACCCGGATGACGATCGGGTTCGGGACGCGGTCCTAAAGGTCCGGGACAACTGTCGTTGGGAACATGCCGGGCAACGATTCTTCGACGGTGAGGTCGAACCGTGCATCAACGGTCGCACGGTCACGCTGGGGACCTACTTCGGCGTCGGTGTCGACGACATCGTCGCCCGGCTCCTCGACGAACAACTCGAAGACGGCGGCTGGAACTGCGAAGCAGAGAACGGCTCCGTTCGCTCCTCGTTCGCGACCACGATCAACGTGCTCGAAGGGCTGCTGGCGCACGAGCGAGCAACCGGCGGCACGGAACGATCGGTAGAGGTGCGGCGGCGGGGCGAGGAGTATCTGCTCGAACGACACCTGTTCCGGCGGAAGAGCACCGGCGAAGTGGTCGACCCGACATGGTTGGAGTTCTCGTTCCCCATCCGCTGGCACTACGACGTGTTGCGGGCACTCGAGTACTTCCGGTCGGTCGGCGAGGCTCCCGATCCCCGGATCGATGAAGCGGTGGAGTCTCTCCGGTCGAAACGCCGACCCGACGGAACGTGGCCTCTCGAGAACACGCATCCGGGCAAGGTTCACTTCCGGCTCGAGGACGAAGACGGATCCCCCAGTCGCTGGAACACGCTCCGGGCGTTGCGGGTGCTGGACTGGTACGAAGGATCGGCCGGCTAGAACGACCTAGTCGCCGTACTTGCTTCGACACCCATCGACGGCTGCGGCCGCGTCGAGGACCCCGTACCCATAGACCGGATCCTGCATCCCGCGCGCTCCCGTTAGTGGATTGAACGCGGTCGAGATGATGCAGTCGACGATCTCGTCGCGCGAGAAGCCGAGTCCCGCGAGCATCGCGGCAACACCGGCGACGTGAGGCGCGGCCAAGGAGGTTCCTCCCAGCGGCTCGTAGCCGGGGTACGCATGGCAGTTGCCGTAGGTCGAGGTGGGCGGCAGCGTCGACCAGATGTCGTCGGTTCCGTCGCACCCGCCTTTGCCGATCCCGCCGGGAGCGCGCAAGGTGGGCCCTTCGGCCTTGTTCGGGAAGTTCGAGAGCTGCGATGGACGGGCGTTGCTTTCCGTCGACGCGACGCACAGGACTTTCGGATGCGAGGCGGGATGTTCGCACCACGGGTAGAGATCGTTGCCGGCCGCCGCGACCAACACGACGCCCTTGTTCCAGGCGTAGTCCAGCGCCTCGGTCAGGTCCGGATGGATCGGGTCGACGGGAGACGCGTCGAGCGACGTCCAACTCATGTTGATGACGTCGGCGCCGCTGTCGACGGCGAGTTTGATCCGTTCGGGCGGAGTCAACTGCTCGCCGAACGGCATGATCATCGCGTCGGGGGCAACGCCGGCGATCCCACGTCCGTTGTCGGTCGAGGCCGCGGCGACACCGGCCACATGGGTTCCATGTCCTTCCTTGTCGGCGACCCACGAGCAATCGACGCCGTGAGGGAGCACGAACCGGCCCCCGAGATCCGGATGCCAGACGTCGATGCCGGTGTCGATGATCGCGATGACCGCGCCT